>CAMDGQ010000021.1 GCA_945897955.1 Tepidiphilus sp. J10
CGCCGCCATGGAAACTGCCGATCTGGCCGCCTTGACCAGCGATCAGATTGAAGCACTGACTACCGCCCAGACCGCCGCGCTGACCACGGCACAGATTGCCGCCATGACCACGACGCAGGTTGCCGCCCTGGAGACAGCGGATCTCGTCGAGCTGACCACCGCTCAGATCGCAGCGTTGACCACCGCACAGGTCGCAAACCTGACCAGCGCCCAGATCGCGGCGTTGACCACGGCGCAGATCGCGGCCCTGGAAACCGTCGATGCGGCGGCTCTGACCACAGTGCAGCTCGGATCCCTTACCACCGCACAAATCGCTGCGTTGACCACCGCGCAAGTCGCGAATCTGACGACTACCCAGCTAGCGTCCTTGAGCACGGCGCAAACCGCCGCTATTGAAACCGTCGATGTCGCCGCGCTCACCAGCGCGCAGATCAGCAGGTTGACCACGGCTCAGATCGAGGCAATGACCACTGCTCAGATCGCCGCCATCGAAACCGTCGATCTTGCCGCAATGACTACCGCACAGATTGCGGCGCTGACCACCGCGCAAGCTGCCAACCTGACCACCGCGCAGATTGTCGCGTTGACCACAGCCCAGGCCGCCGCGCTGGAAACCGCCGACCTGGCCGGCATGACGACAACCCAGATTGCCGCCATCGAAACCGTTGACCTCGCCGCCATGGGCACAGCGCAGATCGCCGCCTTGACCACCGCGCAAGCTGCCAACCTGACCACCGCGCAGATCGCGGCGCTGACCACCGCGCAAATCGCAGCCATTGAAACTGCCGATCTGGCCGCCATGAGCACAGCACGTATCGCTTCCCTGACCACAGCGCAAACCGTCGCCCTGACCACGGCACAGATCGAAGCCCTGACCACCGCGCAGATTGCCAATCTGACTACCACGCAGACGGCCGCCCTGACCACCGCGCAAATCGCAGCGCTGACCACCGCGCAAGCGGCCAACCTGACCACCGCACAAATCGTCGCCCTCACCACCGCGCAAATCGCGGCGCTGGAGACTGTCGATGTTGCGGCGCTGACCAGCGCACAACTGACCGCCATGGAAACGGTCGATCTGGCCGCCCTGACTACCGCTCAGATCGCCGCGCTGACTACCGCACAAATCAGCAAACTGACTACAGACCAGATCGCTGCCCTGACCACCGGGCAGATTGTGGTCATCGAAACTGCCGATCTCGCCGCCATGACCACTGCGCAAATCGCCGCGCTGACCACCGCGCAAATCAGCAAATTGACCACGGCGCAGATTCCCGCGCTGACCAGCGCCCAGATCGCCGCGATCGAGACCGCCGACCTGATTCGCCTGACCACCGCACAGATCGCGGCTCTCTCTACGGATCAGATCAGCAAGCTGGGAACAGCCCAGATCGAAGCACTGACCAGCACCCAGATTGCCGCCATCGAAACTGTCGACTTGGCGGAAATGACCACCACCCAGATCGCGGCGCTCTCCACCACGCAAATCAGCAAACTGACCGGCCAGCAAGTCGCTGCACTTGGCACCGCCCAGCTCGTCGCTATCGAAACAGCCGATCTTTCAAGGTTGACCACCGAGCAGATCGCTGCGCTGACAACGCTGCAAACACCGGCATTGACCACCGCACAACTTGCGGCATTGACCACGGCGCAGATTGCGGCGATTGAAACCGCTGATCTGGCCGCCATGACTTCGGCGCAGATCGCCGCATTGTCGGGTGCGCAAATCGCCAAGCTGACCACTGCCCAGATTGCGGCGCTGACCACCGAGCAGGTCGCCGCCATCGAAACAGCCGATATCACGTCGTTGACCACCGCACAGGTTGCCGCACTGACCACCGCCCAGGCAGCGGCGCTGACCACAACGCAAGTGGCCGCAATGACGCCGACACAGATCGCTGCGCTGGAAACGGTCGACATGGCAGCGATGACCACCGCGCAAATTGTTGCGTTGACCACCGCACAGGCGAGCAACCTGAGTACCGCACAAATCGCCGCATTGACTACCGCACAGATTGCGGCAATGGAAACCGCCGACTTCGCCAAGCTCACAACCGGTCAGATCGCAGCGTTGACCACGGCTCAGGCAAGCAATCTGAGTAACGCGCAAATCGCCGCATTGACCACCGAGCAGATCGGCGCGCTGGAAACCGCGGATATTGCCGCGCTCACCACAACGCAGATCGCCGCGCTGACAACCGCACAAATCCCGGCGTTGAGCAGTACGCAACTGGGAGCGCTGAGCACCGCGCAGATCGCCGCCATCGAAACTGCCGATATCGCCGCGTTGACCACCGCGCAAGCCAGCAAGTTGACTACGGCTCAGACCGCCGCGCTGACCACCGCTCAGATAGCAGCCATCGAAACGGTGGACCTGGTCACCCTGACCACTGCGCAGATCGCCGCCCTCACCACCGCCCAGGCGGCAGCGTTGAGTGTCGGCCAGATTGCCGCGTTGACCACCACGCAGCTCGCCGCGATGGAAACCGTCGATTTCGCCGCGCTGACCACGCAGCAGATCGCCGCGCTGACCACTGCACAGGCAGCCAATCTGACCACCGCGCAGATCGTCGCGCTGACCACGGCGCAAGCCGCTGCTATCGAGACCGCAGACCTGGCTGCTTTGTCCACCGCACAGATCGTCGCGATTGAAACCGCAGACCTCGCAGCGATGACCACGGCTCAGATCGCTGCGCTCTCGACAGCGCAGATCGCCAAGCTGACCACCGCACAGATTCAGGCGCTGACTTCAGCGCAGATCCCGGCCATCGAGACAGTTGACCTGGTTGCTCTGACCACGGCTCAAATCGCCGCGCTGACCACCGCGCAGATCAGCAAGCTCACCGTCGGCCAGATTGCCGCGCTGACCACCGCGCAGATCGCCGCCATCGAAACAGTGGATGCCGCTGCGCTGAGCACGGCGCAGATTGCCGCGCTGACCACGGATCAGATTGGCAAACTCACCGTCGGTCAGGTCGCCGCACTGTCCACTGCCCAGGTCGCAGCCATCGAAACGGTCGATCTTGCCTTGATGACCACGGCGCAGATCGCCGCGCTGACCACTGACCAGGCCCGTCATCTGACGGTCGCGCAGATCGCCGCGCTGACCACCGCACAGATCGCCGGCATGGAAACTGTGGATATCGCCGCACTGACCACCGCTCAGATCGCCGCGTTGACGACTGCGCAAGCTCCGGCTCTTACCGCTGGCCAGATCGTCGCACTGACGCTCGAGCAGATCGCCGCCATCGAAACCGCCGACCTGGTGAGACTGACCACCGCACAGATCGTGGCATTGACAACCGAGCAAGCCGCCTCGCTGACCTCCAGCCAGATCGCCGCGCTGACCACCACGCAACTGGCCGCCATGCAGACGGCAGACCTTGCTTCGCTGACCAACACCCAGATCGCTGCGCTGACCACCAGCCAGATTCCAGGTCTGACCACCGCGCAGATCGCGGCATTGACCACGGACCAGATCCAGGCGATGCAAACCGCCGATGTAGCGGCCATGACATCCGGCCAGATCGCCGCGCTGACCACGGCTCAGATTACCGCGATGAGCGCCGCGCAAATCGGCAACATGACCACGACGCAGATTGCCGCGATCGAAACGGCAGACCTGATCGTCATCTCGCCGGAGATCATTCCCGGACTCAGCACCGCCCAGGCGCGCGCATTGACCCAGACCCAGATATCCGTGCTGACCACCGATCAGATCGCCGCACTGGAAACAGTCGATCTGGCCGCACTCAGCACAGACCAGATTTCCGTTCTGACCGCGACCCAGGCTCCGGCGTTGACCTCTGGTCAGGTCGCTGCGCTGACCACCGCTCAATTGCTGGCCCTGAGCCTCGATTCGCTGGCCTCGTTGTCCACTGCTGCCATACCCGGCTTGACCACGGCGCAGGTTGCCGCCCTGGGCACCGACCAGATTGCCTTCCTGACCACGGCGCAACTCCGCGCTATGGAAACTGCGGATATCGCGGTATTGAGCAGCAACCAACTGCTCGGCTTGTCGTTTGCCCAGATTGCCGCGCTGACCACCGATCAGATCGTCGCCTTGAGCAGCACGCAGTTTGCCGCCATCTCGCCCGACCAGATCGGTGTGCTGACCAGCTCACAGATTGCGGCGATCGAGACGGTTGACCTGGCCAACCTCAGCACCGCACAGATTCGCGCCATAGACAGCAAGGTTTCGGCGCTGACCACCAGCCAGTTGGCCGCGTTGACCACGGCGCAGATCGCCTCCCTGACCGCCGGTCAGATTCAGTCCCTGACCGTGTCCCAGATTCCGGCTATAGAAACAGCCGACCTGGTCAAACTGAGCACTGCACAGGTAGCGGCACTGACGACTGCGCAGATTGCAGCACTCGGCACCGCTCAAGTCGCCGCGCTGACCACCGATCAGGTGCCGAAGTTGAGTACCGCGCAAATCGCCGCGCTGACCACGGCACAGATATCGGCATTGACCACGGACGACGTGGCGCTGCTGACCACAGCCCAGGTCGTCGCCATCGAAACCGCCGATCTGGCGCAGATGACCACAGCGCAGATTGCCGCGCTGACCACCGCGCACATGCCCGAGCTGACCACCGCCCAGATTGGCGCCCTGACCACCGCCCAGATCGCCGCACTTGAAACCGCCGATCTGGAGAAGCTGATCACCGCCCAGATCGCCGCATTGAATGCCGAGCAACTGGCCGCCATCACCACCGCAGGCATCGTCGCCTTGACCACTGCACAGGTCGAGGCGCTGACTTCAACCCAATTGGCGGCGTTGACCACGGCGCAGATCGCTGCGATGCAGACAGCCGATCTCGAAAAACTGACCACGACCGCGATCCAGGGCCTGACCACGGCGCAGGCTGCCGCGCTCACCAACGCCCAGATCGCGGCGCTGACCAGCGACCAGCTGCCGAAACTGACCACATCCGCGATCGCCGCCCTGAGTACCGCGCAAATCGCCGCGCTGACCTCCGAGCAGACACCAGAACTGACCACCGCACAGATTGTGGCGTTGACCACAGCTCAGATCGCCGCGATCGAAACGGTCGATTTCAAGGAACTCGATACGACCCAGATCGCCGCCATCGAAACCATAGACTTCGCCGCGCTCACCACCGCACAGATCGTTGCGCTGACCACCGCGCAAGCCAATGCATTGACCGGCTCGCAACTGGGCGCGATGACGCTGACGCAACTGGCGCAACTGGCAACGGATGATGTTGAGGCGCTGTCCACCACCGCGATTCCGTCGCTGACCACGACGCAAACCGCCAACCTGACCACGGCGCAACTTGCCGCCATCACCACCGAGCAACTGCAAGCCATGGAAGTTGCGGATATTGCCGCGCTGACCACCGCCCAGATCGTCGCGCTTTCCAGCGATCAGGCGAAAGCGCTGACCACCGCCCAGATCGCCGGGCTGACCACTGCGCAAGTCGCCGCCCTGCAAACCCTGGATCTGGCCGCGATGAGCACGACACAGATCGCCGCCTTTGAAAATGACGATCTGGCCGCGATGAGCACCACCCAGATCGCCAACATGACCACCGCCCAGATCGCCGCGTTGACCACCAGCCAGATCGTCGCCCTTACCGGCGCACAGGTTGCCGGACTCACCACGGCCCAGGTCCAGGCGCTGACCGCAAGCCAGATTCCGGCCATCCAGGGTAGCGATCTTGCCGGCATGACCACCGCCCAGATCGCGGCGCTCACTTCGGGCCAGTTCCAGGCGCTGAGTACGGCGCAGATCGTTGCTTTGACCACGGATCAGGTCGTCGCCATCGAAACGGTTGATCTCGCCGCGTTGTCCACGACCCAGATTCAGGCCATGCAGATACAGGATCTGCAAGTCCTCATCGCTGGCCAGATTCAGGCCCTGACCACGGCGCAGGTCGCCGCGTTGACAACAACCCAGGTTGCCGCGCTGACCACGACGCAGTTCGCCGCCATGGAAACGGTTGATGTCGCCGCGCTCACCACGACGCAGATTCAGGCCATCCAGATCGGTGATTTGCAGGCCATGTCCACCGCGCAGATCGCCGCACTGACCACCGCGCAGGTCGCCGCGCTGACTACCGGCCAGATCATCGGCCTGACCACCACGCAAATACCGGCCCTCGATACGGCGGACATCGCGGCAATGACATCGACTCAGTTTGCCGCCCTGCAACCGGCCGACTTCGCTGAATTGACCACCGCGCAGATCGTTGCGATCGATGTTGTCGACATTCCCGCGTTGACGACCTCGCAACTGGCCAGCATGACCGCCGCGCAGCACACCGCGTTGACTGCGGGTCAACGTGCTGCCCTGTCGCCCGAACAGGAAGCAGCGATTCCGTTCGTGACTCCGTTGATCCTCGATCTGAACGGCGACGGCGTGCAAACCACCACGCTGGCAGATGGGGTGATTTTCGACCTCAATGCCGGCGGTGAAACGATACGCACTGCCTGGGTCGCTCAGGGCGACGCTTTGCTGGCGGTCGATCTCGATGGCGATGGCGCCATCAACGATGGTCGTGAATTGTTCGGTAGCGCATTCCAGTTGCCGGATGGCTCCCGCGCCAGCGATGGCTTCACCGCGCTGGCTTCGCTTGACGCCAACCAGGATGGCGTCATCGACAGCGCGGATGACGGATTCGCCGCGTTGCGCGCCTGGCTGGATGACAACAGCGACGGCATCAGCCAAAACGGCGAACTGGTCGATCTTGCCTCTCTGGGAGTGGTCTCCATCAACCTTGACGCCAGCGCGGGTACCGAGATCAACAATGGCAACTGGCTCGGCCTGAACTCAAGTTTCGTCACCGAGGATGGCGAGTCGCACGTTATCGCCGACGCCTGGCTGCACACCAGTGCAGTTCCGGTCGATACGCCGCCGGTCGAACTGCAACTGCTGGGCATTGCTGCAACTCCGCCGGATAGCGTGATCTGATTTTGCTGTCGGACTTGAAGTGAACTGGAACGCGCCCCGGCGCGTTCCAGTTGCCATTTTTACCCCTGAGTTTTTACAACCAAAGCCACACCATGACCGTCGTCGCACTCTCCGATCCCGCTGTCGAACTGGATGCCGCCCTGGCCAATGCGCTGCATCTCGCGACTGCCGGCCGTCTTGATCCCTTGCCGGTCATCACCCTCGCCGACCGGCTGAGCAACTCCGGCCGCGCCCCGGATGTCATCCGGCTGTATCAAACCTGGCTGGCGCATCAGCAGACCCCGGTCAACCACATCATTCAGTTCAACCTTGGCGTCACGCTGTCCCAGCAGAACCAGTTAGCGGCGGCGGAAGCGGCCTATCGCGCCGCAATCATGCTGAAGCCCGATTTCGCCCAGGCCTGGTTCAATCTCGGCGCCATCATCGAGCGACTCGGACGCAAGGAAAACGCACTGGTCATCTGGCAATGCATGCTTGATCACCCGCTTGCCACGCCGGATCAGAACCGGGAACTCTATCTGCTGGTGGTCAACGGCATGGGCCGCTTGCTGGAAGAAATGCGCGAATTCGAGCGCGCCGAAGCCAAACTGCTCTCCAGTCTGCAATGCGATCCGGCGCAGCCAAAGGTCATTCAGCACTGGGTGCATCTGCGTCAGAAGCAGTGCAAGTGGCCGGTCTATTCCGACCTGGATGCGCCCAGCCCGGGCGAACTGCTGAAATTCACCTCGCCCCTGGCCATGCTGTCCGCGAGTGACGATCCAGGCCTGCAACTCGCCACATCCATTCGCTTCGTGCATGAACGTGTCAACCTGCGGGTACCCGCGCTGGCGCCGCCCGGAGGCTATCGACACAACAAGCTTCGCATCGGTTTTCTGTCTTCCGATTTCTGTCTTCATGCCGTCTCGCTGCTGACCGTCGAGTTGCTGGAGCTGCTCGATCGCGACCGCTTCGAACTGTACGGTTTCTGCTGGAGCCGCGAGGACGGTTCGGCATTGCGGGCCCGCGTCATCAAGGCGTTCGACCAGTTCATCCGAATCGCCAGCCTGGATGATGCCGGCGCCGCCGCCGCCATCCGCCAGCATGAAATCGACGTCGTCATCGACCTGCAGGGTATTACTTCCGGCGCCCGTCCGGACATCATCGCCTGGCGCCCGGCGCCGGTTCAGATCACCTATCTGGGATTCCCCGGCCCGACCGGACACCCCGGCATCGACTATGTCATCGCCGACCGTTACCTGATCCCGGACGTGGAAAAACCCTATTACAGCGAAACCCCGCTCTACCTGCCGCACGTCTTCCAGTGCAGCGACCGGCAGCGTCCGGTAGCGGCATTGCCGACACGGCAGGAATGCGGCCTGCCGGAGTCCGGTTTTGTTTTCTGCTGCTTCAACAACAATTACAAATTCACCCCGGAAATGTTCGCCGCCTGGATGCACATCCTGGAGCAGACACCTGGCAGCGTGCTCTGGCTGCTGGCCGACAACCCGTGGTCAAAGCAGGCGCTGCTTGCTCGCGCTGCCGAATACGGCATCGACCCCGGCCGTCTGCTGTTCGCCCCGCGCGTCTCGCCGGATCAATATCTGGCGCGC
This sequence comes from Tepidiphilus sp. J10, assembly GCA_945897955.1. Classification (GTDB taxonomy): domain Bacteria; phylum Pseudomonadota; class Gammaproteobacteria; order Burkholderiales; family Thiobacillaceae; genus PFJX01. Next base: position 8,527 of record CAMDGQ010000021.1, read on the forward strand.
TACACCGCAGCCGATCTTTTCCTGGATGCCTATCCGTTCAACGGTGGCACCACCGCCAACGATGCCCTTTGGATGGGCTTGCCGGTACTCACCCGTTCCGGCCGCACCTTCGCCGCACGCATGGCGGGCAGCCTGCTGACCGCGCTTGATCTGCCGGAACTGATCACCGTCACACTGGAGGAGTACACCGCGCGCGCCATCGAAATCGCCGTCAACGCCACAATGCATGCGGATCTGAAACAGCGCCTGACAGCCGGACGGGCGACTTCTCCGCTGTTCGATATGCCCCGTTTCGTGCGCGACTTCGGCGATGCAATCAGCCGAGTGGCCGCGAAAAACTGACTCCGGCTTTTCTTTCAGCCAACCGGCAAGCCGAACAACGCTTTCATCTCGGGGCCGGGTTCGCCCTTGAACGCCAGCATGTTCACTTCCAGGCTTTGCCCCTCGCCCTGAATTCTGTACATGCGCGTGAATCCGGCGAGATATAGCGCTTTCAGCAAGGATTTCTGGGTAAACCCGGTCTTGTGGGCAAAAAAATCCTGGCCACTCTGTTCGATCTGTACCGTGTAGCCATAGATCACGTCCATCACCATGATCGGCCCGAGCGCGGACTGGTATAGCTCATCCTCGATATCCAGCCCTTTTTCGACGCTGACCCGCATCACCTCGCCGATATCCGGCACGCGAATGTGCGCGACGCCGCCATCCTTCAGGACATGCAGAAACCCGGCCAATACCTTGGGGACATCATGCCGGTAATAGTGTTCCAGATTGTGCGAGCAATACACGGCGTCGAACTGCAGGTCGTCGAGCGTGCCGAGCTGGCGCGCATCGCAGACGATGTCCGGCTTGCCGGTTGGATCGATATCGAGCAGGAGATGCTCGAAGCCGGCATATTGCGGCGGCAGGGGAATGGCTTTGCTGTTGCCGCCGACGTTAAGAACTTTTTTCATACGGGTGCTTCCTCCATCAACGTTTGATCAGCATGCCCTGTCCGGTTGGCAGGGGAACGACACGGTAACCGCGCGCTTCGAACCATGGGTCTTCCGCCTGCTTCTGGCCGCGATAGATCGACCACTCGTAGTCATCCAGCACGATGACGCCGCCGCTGACCACGCGATCGAACAGGCTTTCCAGCGCCGCGATTTCACCGGCGGCATTGTTCATGTCGATATGCAGATAGGCGATCTGTTCCGGCATGCCCTGCGCAAACGAATCCGGAATGAACCCCTTGATCAGCCTGACCTGTGGATAGCCATCGAAACGCGCCTGGACCTGGTTGTAGAAACCATCGGCCTGACCGGCAAATGAATGGCCTTGCACCGGGTTGTAATCGAAAGTGTCGTAGCCCCAGAACGTCTTGGGAAACGCCTTGCCACCCAGGTAATCCATCACCGTCTTGATGCCGGAGCCGGCATATACGCCGCATTCGACGAAATCGCCCGGCTGCTGCATGCAATTGAACGCCAGACAAGCCAGCACATAACGCCGCCACGCAATCGCCTGATCGGCATCATTCTGGATGTTGTCGGTCCAGGCCTGGCGGAATGCCGCATCCTCGAACAGGGAATTGTTGCGGCCCCAGGTAAAAAGGTTGTCACCCAGGTAATAACCTGGCGTCACCAGAGTCTTGGCCTCTTCCATCAGGGCGTTGAAGCGAGCCGGGTCGCTGATGCCCCAGGATTTCGGGGTGGAAAAATTGATCAGTTGATCAAGCTGAATAGCGCCCAGTTTAGGCAGTTCCATGCGAGTCTTCCCCAAAGTTTTTCAGCGGTTTCGAATGGTATCGACTAACGCGCATTTCCGGCACGCTTGTTAGCATAATCACCCGCATTTCCCGCCCACACCGGAGCCGGACCGCTTGCCCAAATTCGCCCTGCCCTACCTGCCCTGGCGTCCGCCGCGACTCGAACCCGGTCCGATTCGGCTGAATGCACGCCGGCTGTACATTCTGCCTACCCGCGCCGGTCTGGTGTTCGCACTGTTGCTGCTTGGTTTGCTGGTCGGCTCCATCAATTACGGCCTCAGCCTGGCCTATCTGTTCACGTTCTGGTTCGCCGGACTGGCAGTGGTTGCGATGCTGCATACGCAACGCAATCTGACGGGGCTGCTGCTTGCCGTACAAACGTCGCCACCGGTATTCGCCGGCGAGAGCGCCCGTCTGGTGCTGCTGGCCGAAAACCAGAGCGCGCTCCCGCGCCATCGCATCGGCCTGACACATGCTTCCGTCCAGAGTGAGGAATATGACATCCCCGCCAACGGCAAAGCCGAACTGGTGTTCAGCCTGAAGCCGACCGAGCGCGGCTGGCACGCGCTCGGCCGCTTCGGGATTTATTCGCGCTATCCGCTCGGCCTGTTTCGTTGCTGGAGCCTGCTGGAATTGACCGATGCGAACGCCACCCCTTTCGGCGTGCTGGTCTATCCCCGCCCGGCATCCGACGCCCTGCCGCCGCCAATGGCAGCGGGCTGGGAACAGGAGCTCGCGTCGAGTCCAGGCGAGGGTGATGACTTCGCCGGACTGCGCGTTTACCAGGCCGGCGACGCGCCGCGCCGCATTGCCTGGAAAGCCGCCGCACGCAGCCAGCATCTGCTGACCAAGCAATTCAGCGGCCAGCGTGGCGCAGCCTTGCATCTGGACTGGTCGCTCACGCCCGAGAAGGACACCGAAGCGCGTCTTTCACGCCTGACCCGCTGGGCGCTAGACGCCCACGCCGGCGGCCAGCCTTTTGCGCTGACGCTGCCCGGCCGAAGCATCGGCACCGGCAGCGGCGAAGCGCATCTGCGCCTATGCCTGGAAACCCTCGCCCGATTCGGCCATGCCCAGAATTGAGCTCGATGCCGCCCTGCTCTGGCTGATCGTGCCGCTGGCGATGGTATTGGCGCCGCATGCGCTGGCCTTGCCGGCCTGGATCAGCCTGAGCTGGACCGCATTCGCGCTGGCCAGCCTGCACGCCAGCCGGCGCAAACGGGTCTGGCCGGGCTGGCTGACCATGCTGCTCGCCCTGGCCGGCGTCGCCGGTGTGCTGCTTCAATACGGCAGCGTCATCGGCCCGCAGGGCGGCGTCGCGCTGCTGGTGTTTCTGTCCGGCGCCAAGCTGCTGGAAACCCGAACCGCGCGCGACCGCCTCGGCCTGCTGTTCGTCGGCTGCTTCCTGCTGGTGGCGTACTTCCTGAACTCGCAAAGCCTGGCCATGGCCGGCTACATGATCATCGCCGCCATCGCGCTGGTCGCGGCGATGATCGCCAACCTCCAGCCAGCGCCGGACGCGCGCGCCACGCTCGCCACGGCAAGCCGCCTGCTGGCGCAGGCGCTGCCGCTGGCGCTGCTGTTGTTCGTGCTGTTTCCGCGTCTGCAAGGTCCGCTCTGGGGTCTGCCGCAACAGGGCGCGGCACAGACCGGCTTGTCCGACCGCATGAGTCCGGGCGATTTCAGCCAGCTTACGTTGTCCGACGAGATCGCCTTCCGGGTGGAGTTCATCAATCGCCCCGGTCAAGCTGCCCCCGCCGCCAACGCGCTGTACTGGCGCGGCCCGGTGTTGTGGGATTTTGACGGCCGCACCTGGCAAACCCGCCTTGCCGTGCCGCCCAACCCGGTACGCGGCGAGGGGCGCGGCGAAGCGCTGAGTTACGCCGTCACGCTGGAACCGCATCGCCAACGCTGGCTGTTCCTGCTTGGCTTGCCGCAACGCTTGCCGCCGCTGCAAGCCGTGCTTGGCCCCGACCTGCAATGGTTGACAAGAGCGCCAGTCACGCAGCGTTTGCGCTATCGGATCGACGCCCATCTCGACTATCGGCTTGACGCCGAGGGGCTCGGCGAAGCGACCCGTGCCCGCACGCTGGCCCTGCCGGAGGGCAATCCGCGCAGCCTCGCACTGGCCCGGCAATGGGCCGCCGAAGCCGGGGATGACAGCGCCATCGTCCAGCGCGCCCTGCTCAACTTTCGCCAGCAGCCGTTCTTCTACACGCTCAAGCCACCGCTCCTGGGCGAACACAGCGTCGATGATTTCCTGTTCCTCAGCCGGCGCGGTTTCTGCGAACACTATGCCAGCGCCTTCGTCATTCTGATGCGCGCGGCCGGGGTGCCGGCGCGTGTGGTTACCGGCTATCAGGGCGGCGAACTGAATCCGCTCGGCGACTACTGGATCGTGCGCCAGCGCGACGCGCATGCCTGGGCCGAGGTCTGGCTCAACGATCAGGGCTGGACGCGCATCGACCCGACCGCCGCCGTGGCGCCCAACCGGATCGAGCGCGGACTCGACGCCGCCCTCGCCGGCCTGCCGGCGCCGGAGCGGCGCGCCGGATTGGTCGACCTGAACGCGAACTGGCTGCAACCGCTGCGCCTGAGCTGGGATTTGCTCAACAACCAATGGAATCAATGGGTGCTGGGTTACAACCAGGATCGCCAGCGGCAGTTCCTGGCCCGCCTGAACCCGTTTCTGTCGACCTGGCAGGGCATGGCCTGGGGCCTGGCCGGGGCCGGCGGCACTTTGCTGCTGTTGATGGCGATGCTGGCCATACCACGCATGACGAGAATGAAAGCCGATCCCGCAAGTCGGCTCTTCACGCGTTTCTGCCGCCGTTTGCACCGCCTCGGCATCGTGCGAGGCAATGCGGAGGGGCCGGCCGACTTCGCAATACGCGCCGCCACGCTGCGCCCCGATCTGGCAGACCCCATTCAGCGAATCAGCCAGCTCTACCTGGCGCAGCGCTATGGCCGTGCGGAAGCGGAAGGATTGGCCGAACTCGAACGCCTGGTCGCTGCGTTCCGCCCGCGCAAAGTACACACAAGCGGAACCTGATTTCGCAAAGCAACCGCGCTTACAGCGACCGCGAAATCATCCGTACCGAGTCATCCTCGGGATGCGCTTCGACCTTGAAGCCGAGTCCGGTGCACAGCTTCAGCATGCGGGTATTGGATTTCAGAACTTCGCCCTCGATCTTCCGCAAACCCTTGGCGCGCGCCAGATCCATCAGCACATCCATCAATTTGTGGCCGATGCCCTGATGCTGCCAATGATCGTCCACCACCAGCGCGAATTCGCAGGACGTTCCATCCGGATTCACGGCATAGCGCGCCACGCCCAGTTCGATGTGCTTGCCGTCCTGTTCGGTCACCACCAGCAATGCCATTTCCCGGTCGTAGTCGATCTGAGTCAGGCGCACCAGCATGCTGGGAGAGAGTTCCTGCACGGCATCCATATAGCGGAAATACTTGGTTTCCGATGACAGGCCGCGCACGAATTCCTGCGTCATTTCCGCATCTTCCGGGCGAATCGGACGAATGGTGACATCGGCGCCGTTGGGCAGTTGCCATTGCGTGACCAGATGCGCCGGATACGGATGAATCGCCATGTGGCTGTAGCGGTCGGCTGCCGGCGGACGCGGCCGAATGATGATGCGTGCATCTGCGGCAAGGGCGCCGTTTTCATCGACCAGCAGCGGATTGATGTCGAGTTCTTCCAGCCAGGGCAACGCGCAGACCATTTCGGAAACGCGCAACAGAATTTTCTCCAGCGCCTCCATGTTCGCGGCCGGGCGGTTGCGGAACTTGCCGAGCAGCTTGTGGACGCGGGTACGCTTGATCAGATCGTCGGCCAGATAGTGGTTCAGCGGCGGCAGCGCGACGGCGCGATCCTGCACCGCTTCGACATCGACGCCGCCGGCGCCGAACATGATCACCGGCCCCAGCACCGGGTCGGTGGCCACGCCGATCAATACTTCGCGCGCGTTCGGGCGGCTGACCATCGGCTCGATCACGACGCCATCCAGCTTGGCATCGGGCTGATGTTTCCTGACCTCGGTCATCATGCCCATGAACGCACCGCGCACGGCCTGGCCGCTGGACAAACCGAGGCGGACGCCGCCGACATCGGATTTATGGCTGATCTGTTGCGAATTGATCTTCATGACCACCGGGAAACCCATCTGCTGCGCCATCAGCATCGCTTCCGTCGCATCGCGCGCGATCAGCGTCTGCGCGACCGGTATATGGAAGGAGGCCAGCAGGGACTTCGATTCGACTTCGGTCAAGGTATGACGCCCCTGCGCCAGCGCGCTTTCGACAATCAGGCGAGCGCCTTCGACATCCGGCTCGGCTTGCTGCGACAGGGAGGCGGGTGTTTGCATGAGCAAACGCTGGTTTTCGTAGAACGCGGACAGATACGAAAACACCTCGACCGCGGGCTCCGGCGTGGTGAAGTAGGGAATGCCCGCCTCCTTGAACAGCTTGCGGCCTTCGGCGACCTGGCTTTCGCCCATCCAGCAGGTCAATACCGGCTTGTTGGACTGCTTCGCCACCTCGATCACTGCCTGCGCGGCTTCGGCCGGCTTGGTCATTGCCTGTGGCGTCAGCATGGTCAATACGCCATCGACGCCGGGGTCGGCCAGACAGGCCTCGATGGCGGCGTGATAACGCGCGGCGCCGGCATCGCCGATGACATCGATCGGGTTGCCATGCGACCAGGTCGCCGGCAGCGCCTGATTGAGCTTTTCCAATGTGGTTTCGGACAACTCGGCCAGACGGACGCCGACATCGATCGCCAGATCGGTCGCCATCACACCGGGGCCGCCGCCGTTGGTGACGATGGCGAGGCGGTTGCCGATCGGCTTGATATGCGTCGAAAGCGCGCGCGCGCAAGCGAACAATTGCATGATCGTCTTCACCCGCACCACGCCGGCGCGGCGCACCAGCGCATCGAACACCGCGTCGGAGCCGGCCAGCGCGCCGGTATGCGACTGCGCCGCCTTGGAACCGGCTTCATGCCGGCCTACCTTGATCATCACGATCGGTTTCAGGCGCGAGACGGTGCGCAGCGCACTCATGAAGCGGCGCGCGTCGCGAATGCCTTCGATATAAAGCAGGATGCCCTTGGTCTGCGGGTCATAAGCCAGGTAATCGAGAATCTCGCCGAAGTCGATATCGGCGGAGGCGCCGGTCGAAATCACGCTGGAAAAACCGATGCCGTTGGATTCCGCCCAGTCCAGCATCGCGGTACACAGCGCACCGGATTGCGAGACCAGCGCCAGATCGCCGGGCAATGCGGTGCCCAGTGCGAAAGTGGCGTTCAAACCGATGGCCGGGCGCTGGATGCCCAGGCAGTTGGGGCCGATGAAGCGGATGCCGTGCTTCTTCGCCATGCTGACGATGGCTTCCTCCAGCAAGACACCTTTGGGACCGATTTCACGGAAGCCGGCGGACAACACCACGACATTGCGGACGCCACGCTTGCCGCATTCCTCCATGATCTGGGCGACAGTAGGCGCCGGCGTGGCAATGATCGCCAGATCCGGCGTTTCCGGCAGATCGCTGGCGTATGCATAGCATTTCTCGCCTAGCAGCACGTCGTACTTGGGGTTGACCGGGTAAACCTGGCCTTTGAAACCTGACTTGCGCAAGTTGGCGTAAATCACGCCGGCAACGGAGTCTTCACGGGCGCTGGCGCCAAACACGGCAACGGAACGGGGACTGAGCAGAGGATGCAGGTAATGACTGGACATGGATCGCTTTCGGTAAACAGAAGTTGAATTATGGTTTTTCGGCGGACATGCTATGCCACAACGGATTACAGTTCCATGCATCAGGACGTATAGTCAACATTGTTTTTTGCATTGCACCATTTTTACTCATGCACACTGCCTACATCACCCATCCCGAATGCCTGAAACATGACATGGGCCACTGGCATCCGGAGAGTCCGGCCCGTCTGCGCGCCATCGAGGATCGACTTCACGCCGCGCATCTGTTTGATTACCTGATCCACTACGATGCCCCGCTGGCACACCGCAGCCATCTGGTCCGCGTGCATGACCCGGCCTATATCGATGCCATCGAAGCGGCTTCACCCTACGAAGGCACGCATGAACTCGACCATGACACGGTCATGAATCCGCACACCCTGGATGCCGCCTATCACGCAGCCGGCGGTGCGGTGATGGCGGTCGATCGGATCATGCTGGGTAATGTCGGCAACGCATTCGTCGCCTGCCGACCGCCTGGCCACCACGCCTCGCGCGACAAGGCCGGCGGCTTCTGCCTGTTCAACAATGTCGCCGTCGCGGCCGCGCATGCCATCGCTGCGCATGGACTGAAGCGGGTCGCCATCGTCGATTTCGATGTGCATCACGGCAACGGCACGGAAGACATTTTCAAGGACGATGAACGCGTCATGCTGTGTTCGACTTTCCAGCATCCGTTCTACCCATTCAGCGGGGCGGATACCGTCAATCCGCACATCGTCAACGTGCCGCTGCCTGCCGGCACCACCGGGAAACGCTATCGCGAAGCGTTCGAGACCCTGGTCATGCCGCGTCTGGAAGCCTTCAAACCGGAAATGCTGTTCTTCTCGGCCGGCTTCGACGCCCACCGCGAAGACGACATGGGTCAGTTCGGCCTGATGGAATCGGACTACATCTGGATTACCGAGCAGGTCATCGGCGTGGCCGAGCGGCACGCGCAAAGACGTATCGTTTCCGTGCTCGAAGGCGGCTATGACCTGAGTTCACTTGGCCGCAGCGTGGCGGCGCATATCAAGGTGCTGGCAGACTTGTAGCCTCAGGCCGGTATTCGCCGGGCAACCAGGCCAGCAAGCGCGCCCTGACTTCGGCATCCGTCGCACCGGCAGCCACCTCGATCCAGGCCAGGAATCCGGCCACCAACTCCACATCGGCCCGCCGCGCGCTGGCCACGCGCAATTTCGGGTGCGGTGTCGGCAGGGTCGTTTCGCTGTCCGCCAGCACCTCTTCATACAGCTTCTCGCCTGGCCGCAAGCCGGTGAATTCAATGGCGATTTCGTCTTCCTGCTTGCCGGAAAGCCGAATCATCAGCCGCGCCAGATCGGCGATCCTGATCGACTCGCCCATATCCAGCACGAAGATCTCCCCTCCCCGCCCCATCAACCCGGCCTGCAGGACGAGTTGCGCGGCTTCCGGAATCGACATGAAGAAGCGGGTGATCTCCGGATGCGTCACCGTCACCGGCCCGCCCGCCTCAATCTGCTTCTGGAATTTCGGGATGACGCTGCCGGAAGAGCCCAGCACATTGCCGAAGCGCACGGAAATGAAACGGGTGCCCGCTTCCTGTTGCAACGACTGGCACACCATTTCCGCCAGCCGCTTCGACGCGCCCATGACATTGGTCGGGTTCACTGCCTTGTCGGTGGAAATCATGACGAATTTCTCGACGCCGGCATCACGCGCGGCGCGCGCCACGATCATCGTGCCGAACACATTGTTCTTCACCGCTTGCAGGGTATTGAGCTGTTCCATGAGCGGAACATGCTTGTAGGCGGCTGCATGGTAGATCACCGCCGGTTTGAACTCGTCCAGCACCTGCCTCACCCGCGTTGCATCCTTGATGTCGCCGATGACGCAGGCAATCGGCTGATCCGGGCAGGTGCGCAGGAACTCCTGCTCCAATTGATACAACGCGAATTCGCTCTGTTCGAACAAGACCAGACGCGCAGGTCGAAAGCGCACGATCTGACGACACATTTCCGAGCCGATGGACCCCCCCGCTCCGGTCACCATCACCGCTTTTCCGGACAGACACTCCGCCAGCCCGGCATCATCCAGACGCACCGGTTCGCGTCCCAGCAAATCGTCGAGTTCAATCTTGCGCAGGGACTCGACCGACACCCGGCCCTGCATCAAGTCGTTCATCGAAGGCACGGTCAGAAGATTCAGCCCCAGACCGGCACATTTCTCGACCACGGCCTTGCGCACCGACGCCGACGCCGAAGGCATGGCGAGAATGACGTCCTGTACGCCGGTTTGCTCCTGCCAGCGTTCTATGTCGCTCAGCCTGCCGAGGACTGTCACGCCCTGGATATGGCGGCCAATCTTGGTCGTGTCGTCATCCAGCAAACCGACCGCCTGATAACCCGAAGGCGTGCGCGCCATTTCGCGCAGCAGAAAGTCGGCGGCGGAACCGGCTCCCAGAATCAGCACAGGCCTCGCATCGATCAATAACGCATTGAAGCGGTGATCCTTCCAGGCCCGATAAGCGAAGCGACTGCCGCCCATGATCAACACCAGCAGGATCGGATCGAGCAGAAGAACCGATCGCGGCACCACCTGCTCAACCCTGAACAGCACCAGGATGGCCGGCACAGCCACTGCGCCGACAGCAACCGCCTTCAGAATGCGTTGCAAGTCGGGCAGGCTGGCGAAGCGCCAGATACCACGATAGAGACCAAAGAACCAAAAAACGAATGCCTGCACCGGCACGACCCAGAGCAAGGTCGCCAATGCGGAAGACTGGAACTCCGGCGGCAAGTCCAGATTGAAGCGTAGCCAGAATGCCGCCAGCCAGGCCAGGACGGCAGCTCCCAGGTCATGCAGTATCACCAGCAGACCACGACCGTGTTTCATGTCGCCTCGCTTTCGTCGCAGGATTGCGTGTTGCAGGCTACCCGCATCACCTTGACCACTGCCGCACAGGTATCAAGCATATCCTGCTCGTTCAACGTCGGATGAACCAGAAAAGCCAGGCTGGTCTTTGCCAGATGACTCGCGACCGGATGCGCGTGAGCCGGTTGCAAGCCCGCGCGCGTAAAGGCAAGTTCACGATAAATCTCGCCGCAACTGCCGACAAAACACGGCACCCCTTCGGCATTGATCGCGGCAATGACCCGCGTCTGGTCCCAACCTGGCAATAAGCGGCTTTCCTCCAGGAAAGCGTAATAACGGTAATAAGCATGCCCGATATCGACTGGCGGCAGCGTCAAACGCAAGCCGGCCACGCTCGCCAATCCGGCGCTGAGCACAGCCGCATTGCGATTGCGCGCAGCGCACCACTCGCTCAGTTTGGCCAACTGGGCGCGGCCGATCGCCGCCTGCATTTCAGTCATTCGCCAATTGCTGCCGAACGATTCATGCAACCAGCGGAAACCCGGTGGATGTTCACGCTGAAAAACCGCCGCATAACTCTTGCCATGATCCTTGTATGCCCAGGCCTTCGCCCAGAGTTCCCGGTTATTGGTGAGCAGCATGCCGCCTTCACCGCCGGTACTGATGATCTTGTCCTGGCAAAAGGATAAAGCCGCCGCATCGCCAAAACTGCCGACCGGACGGCCTTTGTAACTGGCGCCGTGCGCCTGGGCGCAATCCTCGATCACAAATAGATGGTGCTCACGCGCCAAGGCGAGCAGCGAATCCATATCGCAAGGCCAGCCGGCCAGATGCACGATAACGATGGCGCGCGTGCGCGGAGTGATCAGCGCCCTGACTGTCGCAGCGGTAAGGTTCTGGCTGACCTGATCGACATCGGCGACAACCGGGCGGGCGCCACGAGCGACGACGCAGCTCGCTGAAGCGATGAATGTGCGGCTGGTCGTAATCACCTCGTCGCCCGGCCCGATGTCCAGCGCGAAGAGCGCCAGTTCCAGCGCCAGCGTGCCGTTCGCCAGGGCAATCGCATACTCGACGCCGACGGCTTGCGCATACTCCGTCTCGAAGCGGGTACACATCTGACCGGTCCAGTAATTCACTTTTCCCGAGGCGAGCACCTGACTGACCGCGTCGATCTCGTCCGGCGCATAGACCGGCCAGGGGGCGAAACTTGCCGCGCGTAGCGGTATACCCCCTTCGACTGCAAGTTGCCGCTGTAACGCTTTCTGCATCATGCCTCCGTCCGCATTGGGCTTGCCGGCGATCCCGCCACACGAGACGCATCCGCCAAATCGCCGATGACGGTCGATCCGGCGCCAACCAATACCGATTCACCTATCCGTACCGAAGGAATGACCACGGCCCCCGCGCCAAGAAAACTGTACTTGCCGACGGTGACATGACCGCACAGCCGACACCCCGGCGCCAGATGAACCGCAGTACCGACAATGCAATCGTGATCGACCGAAGCAGCGGTGTTGACAATGACATTGGGCGCCAGGACAGCATCGCAATTCACCACCACCCCCGCCGCCAGGAAGCAACCTTCACCGATCCGCACCCCGTTTCCAAGTTGCACTGAAGGATGGATCACCTTCGCCAATTCAAACCCCTGTTCGAGCAGCCAGCCTGCGACTTCGGCGCGCGTGCTGTTGCGGCCGATTGCGACGATGACCTGCGGCCGTTCACCGGCAAGCGCCAGCAATGCCTCGCGGCCTCCGATCACCCGATAGCCAAGAACCTGCCTGTGCCAAGTAGCAGGGTCATCATCGGCCAACTGAATTTCGGAAAACTGGCGTGATTTTTCCGCTGCATCAATCACCACCTTGGCATGACCGCCACCGCCAAAAACAACAAGCCTGGGAAGCATGGACATGACTCAGGAAGCGTCCCGTTTTGAGCCGGTAAAACGAGGCATGGTGACATGCCCGGCATGATTGACATCGCCGCGCTGAAACAGGCGCGCAAAGGTGAGCAGCAGTATTTTCATATCGAGCAGCAGACTGTGGTTTTCAACATACCAGGCATCGTACTCAAGCCGGGTCTCCCAGGAGATCGCGTTACGCCCATTGATTTGAGCCCAGCCGGTAATACCCGGCCTGACCTGGTGCCGCAAGGCCTGACGGAGCGAATACAGCGGCAGGTATTCCATCAGCAAAGGCCTCGGCCCGACCAGACTCATATCGCCCTTCAACACGTTGAGCAACTGAGGCAACTCGTCGAGGCTGCTGCGTCGCAACCAGGTTCCAAATGGCGTCATGCGCTGCGCATCGGGCAACAGCTCGCCTGACGCATCACGGGTTTCCAGCATGGAACGAAACTTGAGAAACGCAAAAGGAACCCCGTTCAAGCCTGGCCGAGTCTGACGGATCAGAACGGGAGAACCCATTGCGACAAGGACTGCCAACGCGGTCAAAAGCATAAGCGGCGCGCACAGTATCAACAACAGAAACGCGGTCACCGCATCGAGTAATCGTTTCAACCTGGAAACCTCTGTTGAACGCGCCCGAGTGTGCAGTTATCGGGCTGGCTGGCAAGGCGCAACGACGCAGCGGGGCGGGCCCCGCAAGGATAAGCAGGGACTTGGCCGCCGTCTTTTGGCGGCTTAGTCCTTCGCTTAGTAGCTTCATCAGGAGCAACGCAGCCAGACGGCTTCTCCACCCCGACAGCGGGCGGGTAGTGGGCTCACCCAAATGGTGAGCGTCGTCGAAGCGCAAAACATCAGCCAGCATGGAACCTCACGAGGGATAAGGAGCGGTCAACTGCTGTTTCAAGGTTCAACGTTGTTGCAACCACAGCAGCAGAGGCCAATTCTGCCCTTGGCGCAGGTAAAGCGCCAAATATCGCTGCCGCACGCGGCCGAACTCGACATGGAGATCGACCTGAAAATAATCGCTGGCAACGCCGAGCAGGCTTTCCTGCAAACCCAGCGCCTGCGCGGCGCTGAGCTTGCCGCGAAACTCGGCCAGCGTCTGGCTGCCATCGCCGCGATCCGCCGTCAGTGCGCGGGCTTCATCCAGATTGAGCCCGGGAATGACGGCGGAGAGCACTTCGGCGCCCGCAGTATTGACGTTGATCGGCGTCGGTACAGGCAGGACGCTGACAAACGGGGCGAGTTTTTCCACGCTGGCCGTGTCGAACCCGCGCACCAGGCGCAATTCGGCCAGATCGACGAGGGGGCGGTTGGCCGGGAAATACGGCTCCGGCAAGGCCAGGTAGTAAGCATCTTCCGCGCCGTCGCCGCCATTCGGCTGGCTGTCGGCATCGAGCCAGTCGACCAGGGCATCGGCCAGACCGGCAGGCAGTTCAAGCAGGTCGAGCAGTCGCTTGAAGGCGGCGATGTCGGAGATGCTGGCCTGACCCTGGCCTTGTGCACCGCGTACCAGATTATTCAGATTGAACCGCGCCTGCTGGTCGCTCAGACCGCCTGCGACCCGGCCGCGCTCGACCGGCAGCACGACGTGCTGCGCCCAGCCTTCACCAAGATGATCGACCTGATTCTGGCGACGATCTTCGCTCAGGATTGCACCCGCCCAATCCACACCGGCGCGCGCCACCGCGCCGCTCTGGGCGGCATCGCGCAGGTTTTCCACCTGCCGCGTCCAGACCTGCTGCCGCCAGGCGACGAAGCTCGCCACCGTCGTCGCCAACGCGACGATCAGGATGACGGTAATCAGGGCAATGCCGCGCTGGCGATCAATACGCATACATGCGGGTCAGCACTTCACCCGATTCCAGTTTCAAGTTCACCTTCACCGCCGACGGCTTGACCAGGTTGGCGGATGGCGGCCAGCGTGGTGACCAGATTCCGGCGCTGTCGCGATAGGAAAACTCCAGCAACGCGACCCGCTCCAGCACCACGGCGACATCCGGCGTGGCGCGCGGGCCGCTGTCCAGTGCCGGCCAGCGCAGCCACTCCACCTTGCCGTCGCGCAGTCGGTACGCCACCCGCTCGGGCGGCGTGGCGCCGGCATCGGCGGCGCCGAGACGGGTCAGTTCGAGCTGAGCGGCGAATTCGCCCATGGCCATCGGCTCGCCCAGAAATGCAGCTTGCGGTGCGCCGCCGCGCAGGCGCGCGGGACGTTCGACGAAAGCCGACAGATCGCGCTCCAGACGCACCCAGAACAGCGCCACCGCGCGCCATTGGCGATTCTCGTCATCCAGCCGGGCGCGCGCCTTGAGCACCGCATCCAGGCCGGAATAGGCGGCCATGCCAAGCAGCGCGAAGATGGCCACTGCAACCAGCACCTCCAGCAGGGTGAAGCCGTTTTCGCGCCGGTGGAATGCGTTGCCGGGCATCAGCGATTCACCAGATAGCCGACCAGGATGGCCAGCGCATGCGGATTGTCGGCGCTTGCGCCGACCCGGATTTCGACGCGTTCGACATAGGGGTTGGGTGTCGTGCTGACCTGGCTTTGCCAGTGGAACCTGATGCCGGCCTGGCTTTCCTCGCCACGCGTCTCGCCGGTTGGCGGCAGCGTGCGCAGCGCGCGCAGTTCGGCCAGGCGATTTTCCGCCACCCAGCCTGCCAGCAGGCGCTGCTTGAGTTCGAAGGCATTGTCGAGCGAGCCGGACACCGCGCGCTGCACGGCGGCAAGCGCGATGGCCAGGATGGCCAGCGCGACCAGCATTTCGATCAGCGTGAAACCGGCGATATTCCGCCCGATCCGTCTGCGCATCATTCCCCCGCCTCGCCGAGATCGTCCTCGACCCGCAAATTGCCGAGCGCGTCGGATTCCACCAGAACGCGCAGATCGCCGAGTGCCAGCACCACCGAGAAAGGCGGATGCATGCCGGCGGGCGAAAACACCACCCGCTCCGGGTCTGTCGTCGAACGCGACACCGGCCGCTGGCGGATGCGTACTTCGGCGATCCGGATGCCCGCCAGCATCTGCCTCCCGGCAAACAACTCGTCGCCGGGCCGGGTGCGCCAGCGCACCTGGAGACTCTGGCTCTGCGCGGGGTTTTGTGTGGGGTTTTGTGCCGGTTCGTCGGCACCGGCCTGGTCTTCCTCGCGCTCCCAGAACGCATATCCCTGTTCGCTGAACGAGACCGCCAGCGGTGCGCCGCTGGTCACCGTTTCATCGGCCAGCGCGGTGAGCAGGGCGGCCAGTCGCTCGCCTTCGGTGCGCAAGCGGCGGGCATCGTCGGAGAACAGGTTGATCTGAATTGCGGCCACCACCACGCCTACCACCACCAGCACCACCAGCAACTCGATCAGCGTGAAGCCGGCGGATGCGGAACGCCGATTCAGGAAGCCGATCCGGCGCTTCACCTGGCAGGACGATTAGAGATTCCAGGAACCGACATCCGCGCCATCGGTTTCGCCACCGGATTCGCGGTCTGCGCCAAAGGAGAACACGTCGATTTCGCCATGCACGCCCGGATTCAGATATTGATAGGGCGAGCCCCAGGGATCTTTCGGCAGTCGGTCGAGATAGCCGCCACCTTTCCAGTTCGGCGGCAGCGGCTCGGTCGCCGGTTTCACAACCAGCGCATCAAGGCCCTGTTCCGTGCTCGGATAGCGGAAGTTGTCCAGACGGTAAAGCTTCAGCGCCTGCAACAGCGCTGCAATATCCTGCTTGGCGGCAACCTGGCGGGCTTCATCCGGACGGCTCATGACCTTGGGTACGACCAAAGCGGCGAGAACGCCGAGGATGACCACGACGATCATGATTTCCAGCAGCGTGAAGCCGCTCGAACGGGAAGGATGGGAACGCATCGGGCTAGAGTCCTGTTGAATTGAAAAAACCGTCGCCGATTCTATCGCGCCGACATGGCGTTTTCTCGACGCCAAATAGATGCAATGTCTGTTGCCGCCGCGCGCCAGTCTGTATCTAATTCGCCGGCCATGAGGAGAAAACCATGCAATCCCCGACACCCCGACTGATCTGGTCGCTTATCACGGCGGGTTGCTTCGGCCTGGTGGCGGCAAGTCTGCTGCTGACCGCCTGGCTTGACCTGCATCCCTGCCATCTGTGCATCTTCCAGCGCCTGCTGTTCATGGTTCTTGCCTTGCTCGGCCTGATTGCGGCCGGGTTGTCACCACGCCCGTCCGCGCGCTGGGCCGGGCTGGCCAGCCTGCCCTTCGCCGCTGCCGGCATTGCCGTGGCAAGCTACCAAAGCTGGCTTCAGGCGCAACCGCCGGGCAGCATTTCCTGCATGGCGGGCGAACCCAGCCTGATCGAACGCCTGGTCGAATGGCTGGGCCAGCATCAACCCGGATTGTTTCTGGCCACCGGTTTTTGCGAGGAAGCGGAATGGGGCATCTTCGGCCTGTCGCTCGCCAACCTGGCCCTGTTAGCCTTTGTCGCCTGTCTGACCGCCGCCATCTGGGCACTTTTCCGCGCCCGCCAGGTCCATGCCGACTGATTTTCCGGAGACCGTTCCCATGACTCTTCCCACAACTCTTCCAATGACCCGCCGTCAATTCAACCAGGCAATCCTGGCCTCGCTGACCAGCGCAGCCATCCCCTCCGTCCACGCAGCCACCGCGCCGGCCAGGCCCGCCTCGATCGCACTGGTCGAGGGCCGCGACTGGGAAGCCATCAATCCCCCCCTGCCGGGAGACAGTCCCGGCAAGATCGAAGTGCTGGAGTTCTTCTCCTACGGCTGCTCGCACTGCAATGAATTCAACCCGATGGTGCACCGCTGGGCGGCGAAACTGCCACGGGATATCAGTTTTAGGCGCGTACCGGTCAGCTTTGACCGCGCCGCCTGGAGCAACCTGTCACGCCTGTTCTACAGTCTGGAATCTACCGGCAACCTGCCCAGACTGGATCAGGCCGTATTCGATGCCATCCACCTGCGCAAAACCAATCTCTACACCGAGCAAGCCGCCATCGACTGGGTAGCGAGCCAGGGCGTCAACGCCAAAACCTTCCGCGATGCAATGCGCTCCTTCGCTGTCGAGTCGCGCGTCATGCGCAGCGAGCAGCTTTCCCGCGCCTACAAGGTCAAGGGCGTGCCATTCCTTACTGTGGATGGCCGCTACGGCGTGGTCGGCCAGGCCGCCAACCATTTGTCCGAACTGCTTGGCATCGCCAACGCACTGATCACGAAAGCGCGGAGCCTGCCGAAAAAATAGGGCGTGTGCAGGACGCCCGCCTCTATTTTCCGGGTTTGCCTTCGCCACGCCCCCGCCGGCCATTGCCGGCGGGCGGTGATTCAGGCCGGCTGCCGGGTTTGGCGACACGTCCGGCGCCGCGTCGGGGCGGCAAGGCTTCCGCCTCGGTTGCGCGCGGCCCCCGGCTCGGAACGCTCTGGCGCGGGATGTCCTTGCCGAAGCGATCGTTGCGTTGCGGACTCTTCGGTTTGGCGGCAGGTTGCGTGCGTGGATTCGGTGGCGAATGGATGTAGGCGCGTTCTTCGCCTGCCGGCTTGACGGCGCCACCGGGTTCAAACCATCTGCCCGTGCCGGCCGGCTGGAAACTCGGAATCAAATGGTGCTTGCCGTTGCCGATCAGTTCTTCGCGGCCCATTTCCTTCAGGGCTTCGCGCAGCATCGGCCAGTTTTCCGGGTCGTGATAGCGCAGGAAGGCCTTGTGCAGTTTGCGCACGCGGCCCTGTTTGGTCACGGCTACAGGCTCGCCGCCGCGCAAAACCTTTTTCAACGGGTTGCGCTCGCTGTGATACATGGTCGTCGCCAGCGCCATCGGCGTCGGTAGGAAGGTCTGCACCTGATCCAGGCGGAACTTGTTGCGCTTCAGCCAGAGCGCCAGATTGAGCATGTCCTCGTTGGTCGTGCCGGGGTGGGCGGCGATGAAATACGGGATCAGGTACTGCTCCTTGCCCGCTTCCGCCGAGTACTTCTCGAACAGTTGCTTGAAGCGGTCGTAGGCGCCCATGCCGGGTTTCATCATGTGGTTGAGCGGGCCGTCTTCAGTGTGTTCCGGCGCGATCTTGAGATAGCCGCCGACGTGATGCGTGACCAGTTCCTTGACGTATTCCGGCGACTTCACGGCCAGGTCGTAGCGTACCCCGGAGCCGATCAGAATCTTCTTGATGCCGGGCAGCGCGCGCGCCTTGCGGTAAACCTGAATCAGCGGGCCGTGATCGGTGTTGAGGTTTTCGCAGATATCCGGAAAGACGCAGCTCAAACGTCGGCAGGCGGATTCGATCTTCGGGTCCTTGCAGGCCAGTCGGTACATGTTTGCAGTGGGGCCGCCGAGATCGGAAATGATGCCGGTGAAGCCGGGCGTCTTGTCACGGATGGCTTCAATCTCGTGCAGGATCGATTCTTCCGAACGGCTCTGGATGATGCGGCCTTCGTGCTCGGTGATCGAGCAGAAGGTACAGCCACCGAAGCAGCCACGCATGATGTTGACGCTGAAACGGATCATCTCCCAGGCAGGGATTTTCGCTTCGCCATAACTGGGGTGCGGCGCGCGGGCGAACGGCGCATCGAACACCGCATCCATTTCCGGCGTGGTCAACGGAATCGGCGGCGGGTTCAGCCAAACATCGCGCAAGCCGGCGCCATCGCCATGCGCCTGCACCATGGCGCGGGCATTGCCGGGGTTGGATTCGAGGTGGAACACGCGCGAGGCGTGGGCGTACAGGATGGGGTTCTTCTCGACCTGCTCGTAGGCCGGCAGGCGCACCACGGTATGTGCGCGGGCGGCGTGGATGGCGGCAAGACGGGCTTCCCTGCTGAGGAAGCGGATGGGTTGGGCATCCCCCGGATTTCGCTGCGCTTCGTTATGGACACCCGCCGGGCTGCTTTCGGTTGAACTTGCCACGCCGGTCATCGCATACGGGTCCGGATGTTTGTCCACCCGCCCCGGCGTATCCATCGCCAGTGAATCGAGTTCACTCCATTCTTCGGAAGGTTTCCAGCCGTGGCTGACCATGAACGCGCTGCCACGCAGGTCGCGGATGTCCTTGATCGACTCGCCGCCTGAGAGGCGGTGGGTGAGTTCGACCAGCGCGCGTTCGGCGTTGCCGAACAGCAGCATGTCGGCCTTGGAGTCGAGCAGCACAGAGCGGCGCACGGTGTCCGACCAGTAGTCGTAATGCGCGATGCGGCGCAACGAACCCTCGATGCCGCCGATCACCACCGCCACATCCTTGTAGGCCTCGCGGCAGCGCTGGGCATAGACGGTCAGCGCGCGGTCCGGGCGCTTGTCGGGTGAGGCGCCCGGCGTGTAGGCGTCGTCGGAGCGGATTTTGCGTTCCGAGGTATAGCGGTTGACCATCGAATCCATATTGCCGGCGGTGACACCGAAATACAGGTTCGGTCGGCCCAGCGCGCGGAATGGATCGGCGGACTTCCAGTCCGGTTGCGCGATGATGCCGACGCGAAAACCCTGCGCTTCCAGCAAGCGTCCGATCAATGCCATGCCGAAGCTGGGATGGTCGATATAGGCGTCGCCGGTGACCAGGATGACATCGCAACTGTCCCAGCCGAGCGCGTCCATTTCCTTTTTCGACATCGGTAGAAAGGCGGAAACGCCGAAACGCTTGGCCCAGTATGGACGATATGAGAATAGATTTTTTGCGGTTTCCATCAGGAACTCCGGTCAAGATAAAAACCCCGTCCCCGGATATCGCTCACGGCGATATCCGGGGACGGCCTTGCGAGGATCGTTCAGTCCTTTTCGCGCCCCGGCGCTTCGATGCCCAGTTGCTTGACCTTGCGATACAGGTTGGTGCGGTCGAGTCCGGCACGTTCGGCAGTCTTGCTCATGGCCCAGCCGCATTGCGCAAGCAGCGCTTCCAGATAGGCTTTTTCGAAGGCGTCGCGTGCGTCTTTCAAGGGCAGATGCAGCATCAGGTCGATGCCGACCGGACTGGCGGCTTCCTTGCTGATGCCCAGCATGGCTTCGACCGTTTCGGTTTCGATCACTCCCTGGCCGGGTTCCAGCGCCAGTCTTCCGGCCAGCGCTTCAAGTTCCGCCAGATTGCCCGGCCAGTCGTAGGCGGCAAGGGCTTCCAGCGCCGGGTCGGAAAAACGGCGGGGTGGAATCAGCAGGCGGACAAAGGCGTCTTCCAGAACGCGTGCGGCGAGGGCGGGAATGTCCTCCCGGCGGGATTTCAGTGGCAGCAGTTCAACCACGGCATGAATGAGCTGGTCATGCAGTTCCTGCGTCAGTCGATTCTGAGCCAGCAGTTGCGGCAGCGGCTGCGGACTGGCGACGACGATGCGCGCGGAAAATTCGACCCGACGCGAGATCAGCAGAACGAGCCCCTTCTGCTGCATGGTGGACAGTACTGACAGGTCGGGCACGAAAATCAGTCCGCCCTTGGCCTGCGCGAGCAATTCAGCCGGACGGTCGGCGAGCGCGGCGGGCGTGTCGACTCGGACGAAGGCTGCATCCGGCGGGGTCAGAAACTGGACAATGATTTCCTCGCCGGCCCCGGGGTGCGTTTGCAGCAGCAGGGGCAGGCCGGCGCTGATTGCCAGGCTCAGGCGTTGCGTCAGACGCCGTGTCGATTCGCCCGCACCGAGCAGGTCAAGGTTGCCGGTTGTGGTTGGGCGAGCGCGCCGGCTGTCCATCGCCTTGCGCACGGTTTCCAGCAGATGCTTGTAGGAAACCGGTTTTTCCAGGTAGTCGAAGGCGCCCAGCCGAGTGGCTTCAACAGCCGTGTGCACCGTGCCGTGGCCGGACATCATGACGACCGGCATGGTGAGCCGGCCTTGCGTTTTCCATTCCTTCAGCAGCGTGACGCCATCGACATCCGGCATCCAGATATCCAGCAGCACCAGATCGGGAACCTTTTCGTCCAGCGCGGCGCGCGCAGCGGCGCCATGTTCGGCCATGCGTACTTCAAAACCTTCCTCTTCGAGGATTTCCCGCATCAATTCGCGAATGCCGGGCTCATCGTCGACCACCAGAATTTCAGACATATCCAACCTTTCCAATCAGGAACATGCGGTGGCGGGGCAATTTCACTTCTTGTTTGCCATGCCGCCTTCAGCCAACACCGGCAAGCGCACACTGATGCGCGCGCCGCCTCCTTCGATATTGCATACATCAATCTCGCCGTGGTGCTCTTCGACAATTTTCTTGACCACCGGCAAACCCAGGCCGGTCCCTTTGGGTTTGGTTGTCGCGTAAGGCTCGAACATACGATTCTTCAACTCCTCCGGGAACCCCGCACCATTGTCTTCTACGCACAGCTCGATGCGCTCGCTTAATTCTTCGCCTTCGCGGCGGGTAATAACGCGGATATGCGGCGCTGGCGCAGTTTCCTGCGCTTCCTGCGCATTCTTCATCAAATTGACCAGCACCTGCCGCAACAGAGAGGGGTCGCCGGCCACCGGCGGCAGATTTGGCGCCAGTTCGACCTTGAGCGGAATGCCGCCGGCATAGAGTTCCAGCACCTCGCCCACCAGGCTGTTCAGATCGACCCGTTCGATGCGCGGCGAGGGCAGGCGGGCATATTGCGCGAATGCATCGACCAGACCTTTCAGCGCGGACACCTGGCCGACGATGGTGGCAACGGCGCGGGTCAGGGTATCGCGCGCGGCGCCTTCCAGGCGGTCAGCCAGTTTTGCTTCCAGACGTTCGGCCGAGAGCTGGATCGGAGTCAGCGGATTCTTGATTTCATGCGCCATGCGCCGCGCCGCTTCACCCCAGGCGGCGTCCCGCTGCGCCTGGATGAGCTGGGTGACATCGTCCAGCACTAGAACGTAGTCGGGCATGTCGCCGCTCGACAATGGCGTTCCGCGCACCAGCAGGATGCGGCTGCTGGTCGACATGGCCAATTCGAGCTGTTCGCGCCACGGGCGCGTCGGCGAGGTGGTGAAATGGGCGGCGATTTCCTGCGCGAAATGGCGCAGTCCGCTGTTTTCCGCGCCCCATTCGGCAAGGCCGCGGCCTTCAAGTTCGTTGCGCGGCAGGCCGAGTATGGCGCTGACCGCCGGGTTGGCCAGGCGCACGCCGAGTTGGTGGTCAAGCGTCACCACGCCGGCGGTGACGCCCGAGAGCACACCTTCCAGATAGGCGTTGGCTTCCAGCAGTTTGTCATGGCTATCCAGGGCGGCGGCGCGGGCGTCGGCGAGTTGCCGTGTCATCCGGTTGAATGACTGCGTCAGCATGCCAAGCTCGTCGCGGCTGGCAACGGTATGCACCTGGGTGAAGTCGCCCCGCGCCACTGCCCGCGTGCCCCTGGCCAGCGCGCGCAGCGGTGCGGCCAGACGCTCGGAAATCAGGAAAGCGAGACTGAGCGCCGAAAACAGCGCGAGCGTCAGCGCCATGGTCAGCGAAATGCCGTACATGCGCTTCAGGCCAAGACGCGAAAGCAGCAGTTCCTGATAGCCCTGGCGCGCGGTTTCGACCTGCTGCGCGTCGCGCGCCAGTTCGAGCGGCACGGGTTGCGAGACTTGCAGCAGGCGCAGTCGCTCGCTCAACGCGACCACGTTGACCGGAACCACGACCTGCACGGATATTCCGCCATCGGGCATGGCTTCCAGGCGTGACCAGGGCTGCATTGCGCGCGCCTGCCAGACTGCGCCTTGTGCCAGCGCGGGTGGAATCAGCGTGGCTCGGTTGGCGGAGGAAAAGCCGAGCAGTTTGCCGTCGTCGTCGAGCAGCGCGGCTTCCTGCAGACCGGCAGCCTCGCGCAGTTCGTCCAGCCGACTGGTCTGCAACAACGGCGGCAATTCGCCAAGCTGGCGTGAGAGGGTTTCGCTTTTTCGCACCACTTCGCGCTGGACATGGCCAAGCGCCGAACGTCCAAGCGCAAGTCCGCCTTCGAGCGCGCTCTCCATGCGTACGTCGAACCAGGATTCAATCGAACGGATCAGGAACTGTACCGAGACGCCATAAACCACCATGCCGGGCACCAGGGCCATCAGACTGATGATCAGGAACATGCGGGCGGTGAGCTTGGCGCCGAATACGCCGGCGCGGATCCGCCGCACCAGGATGAAACCCTGATAACCGATAAGCAGCACCAGGCCGATGGCGGCGGCGACGGTGAGACCCAACAGCAACGAGAGATGGCCGGCGAAAAACTCGGTGTTGTCGGCAGCGGTGGCAAGCAGGCCGATCAGCGCGGAGCCGAGCAGCAGGCTGGCTGCGACCAGGTAAATCATGCCGGTCAGTACCTGAAACCGCGCTCTTGCCAGCCCGAATCGAGCTGCCAGCGCGCAGACGAGGCCAGCGCGTTGACTTGCAACGGTTTCGGCAACTGGGCGATATCCAGATACATGCGGACAAAGGCCTTGAAGTCAGACTTCCGTGTCATCTGCTTGACATTCAGCACGGACCAGTCGCGCAGGTCGCCAACCGCGCGCAGCGCCGCAGCAAGACTGTCGTGCGTGCTGGAAACCCCGGACAACGTAACGTAGTAATGACGCAGCAGGGCGTTATAGGACAGACGAATGCTGCGTTCGATGTCGATCAGGTCTTCCGAAAGCCAGAAATCGCGCAGACGCTCGGCCTCGAAGGCTTGTACAAACGTCAGTTGCACGCCTCGCATCAATGCATTTTCCAGGGTGGCGGAGAGTTGAATGTCGAACGATCCGGACAACTGGAACAGCTCGCCCTTCTGGCTGATCTCGGCATGTTCCAGCGTGATGCCGCCGCCGGAAGCCCTGCCGCTCTGGGCATGGCCGACGCGAACGACCGCGAATCCCGCCATGGCGCTGGCGGCACGCAGGAAGTCACGTCTTGAGCAGGCGGGCATAAAAGAATCCGTCCATTTCTGCGCTTGGCAGCAACGCATTCATCAACATCGGGGCATCCATCCGGCCTTCACTCGCACCAGGCATATCGACCGGCTCGTAACAGGCATCGGAATGGCGGGCGAGAAAAGCAGTCATTTGTTCGCGGTTTTCCGCCCTGAACAGGCTGCAAGTGGCGTAAAGCATTTTGCCACCCGGTTTCAGCAGCGGCCATAAAGCTTCCAGCAGCCTGGACTGTTCGTGTGCCAGATGTTGCATATCTTCCGCGCGTTTCAACCACTTTCCGTCCGGATGTCGCCGGGCGACACCCGAGGCGGTACAGGGCGCGTCGAGCAGGATGCGGTCGAAAGGCTTCCCGTCCCACCAGAGCGAGGTCTTGCCGGCGTCTTCGGCAAGCAGGCGCACCGCTCCGGGTCTGAACAGATCGAGGCGCTCCAGGTTGTCCTTCACGCGCCGCAATCGCTCGGCATCGCTATCGAGTGCGACCAGTTCGAGATCGGACCTTTCCAGCAGGTGACCGGTCTTGCCTCCGGGCGCCGCACAGGCATCGAGCACGCGCATGCCGTCGCCGGCATCCAGAAGCGGCGCCGCCCATTGCGCGCCAAGATCCTGCACGGAGACCTGGCCTGAAGCGAAGCCGGGCAATTCGGATACCGGCAGCGGGGCATGCAGTATCAGGCTCGCCTCGGCCAGGTCGTGCTCAGGTACATGTTGCTCGATGCCGACAGCGTCGAGCATGGCCTGGTAGTCGGCGCGCGTGGTCTGGCGCAGGTTGACGCGCAAAGTCATCGGCGGACGGCTGTTCTGGATGTCGACAATGCGTTGCCAGTCGGACGGGTACTCGGCCTGCAAACGTTGCAGCCACCATTTTGGAAAGTTCCAGCGCGCCTCGGGATCCTGGCGAGCAGCCCGCTCCAGATTCTCGCGACCGCGCTGGAAGTTGCGCAACACGGCATTGACGAATGCGCGGGCAAAGGGAAAGCGCTGGGCGGCAACGCTGACGGTTTCGTTGACTGCGGCATAGGCTGGCGACAGCCCGGCATCGAGTTCGTGCAACCCCACCAGGAGATGTCCGATCAATTCGTCCGGCTGCACCGGACGCTGGGTCAGTCGCGCGAGAAAGAAGCGCAGACGCCCGGCTTCTCGCAACACGCCGTAAGCCAGATTCTGGGCGGCAGCCAGTTCTCTTGCATCGGCCGAAGCGGCGGCGCGCAATTTGGCGAGCGTGGCGGTAAGGCTGTAGCCATCCAGAAGAACGGCGTTGACCAGATTGGCGGCAAGAAGTCGGGGCGAGGCGGGCGAAGTCATGCCGCTATTGTCGCTGAAGCCGGCACGCGGGGGCGCGGTCATGCCGGCATGTGTGCAAACAAGGTTCAAGAAACCCGAGCCATCGCCGATAGCGGGGCCAGGCGCTGATCCGCGCCGCTTTTGGTCCGGGAGTCAGGCAATGAGTAATGTCGATACACTGCGTCACGATCTCGTCGGTATTGTGGGCGAGTTGCATACGGCCTTGCGGGAGATTGGCGGTGACGAACTGCCGCAGGCTGGCATCGTCAATAATGCCCGCGATCGCCTGCGCTATATCGCCACGCTGACCGAACAGTCGGCCAGCCAGACTTTGCGTGCCGCCGAGGCGCTCAGCGACAGCCTGCATGACCAGCGAGCCCGCGCGCGTTCGCTGCAGAAGGTCATCCGCTCGCCCGCCGCGCGCAGCTTTCTGGTGGATCTGGATGCGCAACATGTCGATGCTCTTGGTCAGGTCAGCGAAATCATCCAGGCGCAGGCTTTTCAGGATCTGGTCGGACAGGTCGTCAACAGATTGATGCTGACTGTCGAGAAGATCGAAACCAGCCTGGCTCATCTGCTGCTGGAGGAGGACAGCGATGCCAGCCGACTCGCGGGGCCGCAAGTGCGTGCTGAACAGGCGGTCAGCCAGGCGGATGTCGATACCTTGTTCGATTGACCGGCCGTCTGGCTGAAGTCAGTTGGAAACCTTGATCTGGTTGCGACCGCTGTTCTTGGCCAGGTAGAGCGCTTCATCGGCGCGGCGAAGCAAGGCATGGCCGTTTTCCTCCTGGTGCAAAGTGGCGACACCGGCGCTGAAGGTCGTGTTGATCTGCTTGCCCTCGTAGTTCAACGGCGACCGCGCCATCAGTTGCTGCAGACGACCCAGCACAAAATACGCGCCACGCGCGTCGGTATCCGGCAGGATCAGGGTGAACTCCTCACCGCCATAACGCACCAGCGCATCGGATTTGCGCATGACCGATTTGATCAGGCTGGCGAAGTGAACCAGCATCTGGTCGCCGGCTTCATGGCCAAACGTGTCGTTGACCTTCTTGAAGAAATCGAGATCCAGCATCCCGATCGACAAGGCGCCCGCGCCACGATGGGCGCGAGCAATTTCACGCGCAAGCGTCTGGTCCAGTCCGCGGCGATTGAGGCTGCCGGTCAGTGCGTCTTCATTCAATAGCTGACGGGTCTCGGCCATTTCCGCTTGCAGTGCGTTCAGTGCCTGCTTGGTTTCGATCAGATCCTTGTGACTGGCTTCAACGGTGTTCTGTATGCCGCCGGCCTGCATGACCACGGTGGAGAGCAAACGCAGGATTTCGTTCTTGTCGCGACTGCTGCGCAAGCTGCTGACATTGCCGGCCAGATGCATGTTCTTGTCGCCCAGATCCCTGGCCAGGGTTTCGGTTTTGTCCGTCACCTCCTGCACCATTTTCCTGAGCATCACCAGAAGCTCGCTGCAGAACTCCTTGTTTGGCTGCTCCGGAGCGATTTCAGTCGAAGGTTGCGGTGTCGCATCCGTGTTCTCGTGATGCTGGTCACCCGCGAACCTGTGGTAGTGATCCGCATAGTTTTCCGGCGTCGGCGGGATGCCTTCATCCTTCAGACGCTGCATGACGGCCATGCCGATGACATTGGGGGTCTGTGCCATGGTGCGAATCGGGGTCGAATTGAGGGTTTTGGTTGCAACGACTCGCGCCTTATCGGCGAACTGGCGGCATTCTTTAACCCAACGGATAATTGTTGCCGCCTATATCCTTGTGCCGCATCCAGTCCAGCCAACCTCATCCTCATGCATATCCATATTCTCGGTATCTGCGGCACCTTCATGGGCGGTATCGCCGTTCTTGCTAAACAGGCCGGCCATCGCGTGACCGGATGCGACGCCAATGTCTATCCGCCGATGAGCACACAACTGGAGGAGCAGGGGATCAGTCTGACCGCAGGTTTCGGACTTGAGCAACTGGACCTTGTGCCGGATATTTTCGTCATCGGCAATGTGGTCGCGCGCGGCAAGCAGCCGTTGATGGAGGAAATCCTGAATCGCGGTTTGCCCTATATCTCCGGCCCGCAGTGGTTGTTCGAAAACGTGCTCCACGACAAATGGGTGCTGGCGGTGGCCGGCACCCACGGCAAGACCACTACCTCTAGCATGCTGGCCTGGATACTGGAGGACTGCGGCCTTGATCCGGGTTACCTGATCGGCGGCGTGCCGATGAATTTCGGCATTTCCGCACGGCTGACCGACAGCCCGTTTTTCGTCATCGAGGCCGATGAATATGACACCGCGTTCTTCGACAAGCGTTCCAAGTTCGTGCATTACCGCCCGCGTACGGCGGTATTGAACAATCTGGAATACGACCATGCCGACATTTTTCCCGATCTGGCTGCAATCGAAACCCAGTTCCATCATCTGGTGCGCACCGTACCGGGGAATGGCCTGGTGGTTGTCAACGGTGGAGACAACAATCTCCTGCGCGCGCTCGGACGCGGCTGCTGGAGCCCTGTCGAGTACTTTGGCGGTCCCGGCTTCGGCTGGAAGGCGAAGCCGATCAGCGCCGATACCTTCGATGTGACCTTGAACGACCAGCCGGCGGGGCAACTCAACTGGGCTTTGCAGGGCGAACACAATCGCCTCAACGCGCTGGCCGCAATCGCCGCTGCCAGACATGCCGGCGTGCCTGCGAAGGATGGCATTGATGCATTGAGCCGCTTCATCAACGTCAAGCGACGCATGGAACTGCGTGGCGAGGCGGGCGGGGTGGCCGTCTATGACGACTTCGCGCATCACCCGACGGCGATCGCGATGACGCTGGACGGCCTGCGCGCCAGGATCGGCGCATCCGGCAACCCCGCCGGCCGCATTCTGGCGGTGCTCGAACCGCGCTCCAACACGATGAAGCTGGGTGTCATGAAAGACCTGTTGCCGGCCAGTCTGGCGCAGGCCGATCGTGTGTTCTGTTTCAGCGGCGGTATTGACTGGGATGTCGCGGCGGCAATGGCGCCGCTGGGCGACAAGGCGACCACCGAGACCGATCTGACCACCTTGATCGAGCGCATCGCGGAGCAGGCGCGGCCTGGTGATCAGATTGTGGTGATGAGTAACGGCGGCTTTGGCGGTATTCACGACAAGCTGCTTGCGCGATTGGCCGGGCCGGCCTGATGACCGGCCCCGCACCCAGCCTGGACTGTGTCGTGACGGCGACGGGCTGTGTGTTGAAACCGCGCGGCTGCTGGAGCATCGACAATCTCGAACAGATCGACCGGCTGCTGGGTAGTACCCTTGTACCGCATGACATCAGGGTGTGCATCGACGCCAGTGAATTGAGCGATCTCGACAGCGCCGGCGTCATGCTGGTGGTCAACCGCCTGCGCGCGCAGGGTGTGGTGTGGTCGAGCCTTGAACTGGTCGACTTCAACACGCATCAACTCGATCTGATCCATCTTGTCGCGGAACGCCTCGACGCCCGCGCGCAGCCACGACAGCGCAGGCGATCGCTATTGCCGTTTCTCGGCCGGAAAGCGGCAAACTGGGTAGCGGCGCTGGTATCCCAATTCGTTTTTTTCGGGCGCATCGTCGAAGGCATTGTTGAAGTTGTGCGCCGCCCCCGCCTTCTGCGCCTGCGTGAATTCACCACGCAGCTCGAAGTGGTCGGGCTGAATGCATTGCCCATCGTGATGTTGATGACCTTTCTTATAGGCGTCGTGTTCGCTTTTCTGCTCGGCATCCAGGTTCGCAAGTTCGGCGCCAACATCTTCATTGCCGACGGGGTTTCCATTGCCGTTGCGCGTGAACTCGCCCCGCTGCTGACCGCAATCCTGATCGCCGGCCGCTCCGGCGCAGCCTTCACCGCGCAGATCGGCGCAATGAAGGTGACCGAGGAAATCGATGCAATCTCGACGCTGGGACTGTCGCCGGTCCAGGTGCTGGTCCTGCCCCGACTGTTCGCGATCATCATCGCCATGCCCTTGTTGACCTTTGTCGGCGATGTCATGGGCATGGTCGGCGCGTCGATCGTCGCCTATGCGCAACTGGATATCACCTATTACACCTTCTTCGAGCGCGTCAAATCGGCGCTATCACTCGAGACGGTCGTATTCGGTCTCGCCAAGTCGCCGGTTTTTGCGGCGGCCATCGCATTGATTGCCTGCCGCAACGGCTTTGCGGTGCAGCGCGACGCACGCAGCGTCGGTGAATTCACCACCAGCACCGTTGTGCAAAGTTTGGTCGCGGTGATCCTGATCAATGCGCTGTTCGCCATCGCTTTTCCGGAGATCGGCTGATGCAACCGGACCGCGCCAACGCAGCCTTGATGGAGACCCCTTCGGTCTTGCAGGTAGAAGGTCTGCATACGCAGCTTGGCGGCCAGTGGCTGCACAAGGGCATCGACTTTTCCATCGGACGCGGCGAAGTCGTCGCGCTGATTGGCGGCAGCGGCACCGGCAAGAGCGTGCTGCTGCGCGAATGTATCGGCTTGTCACGACCGACCCGTGGCCGCGTGCGGCTGTTCGGGAAAGACATCTGCGAACTGTCGCGCGAAAACCTGAACCAGGTGCGCGGTCGCTATGGCGTGCTGTTCCAGGAAGGCGCACTGTTTTCTTCGCTGAGTGTGGCGGAAAACGTCGCGGCACCCTTGGTCGAACACACCACGCTGCCGTTGAAACTGCGCAACGAAGTTGTCGCGATGAAGATACGTCTGGCCGGCCTGCCGATGGATGCCTGCGACAAGCGTCCGAGCGAGCTTTCCGGCGGCATGAAAAAGCGCGCCGCCCTGGCGCGCGCACTCGCTCTGGAGCCGGAACTGTTGTTTCTGGACGAACCGACCTCCGGCCTCGATCCGATCAGCGCGCGGGAATTCGATCATCTGTTGCGTGTGCTGTGCGACAGTCTCGGCCTCACCGCGTTGATGGCCACGCATGACCTCGATACCCTGTGGGGCATGGTCGATCGCGTCATCGTTCTGCATGGCGGCAAAGTGATCGCCGACGGGCCGGTGAAAGAAGTGGCCGAGCTCGATCACGAATGGATACGGGCCTATTTTTCCGCCCACTCAAGAAGCAGATAGGGGAACGATATGGAATCGGATGCGCGCTATGCCTGGGTCGGTTTTGCCGTGGTGGCGCTCATCGCAGCCCTGGCGTCGGGTTTTTACTGGCTGGGGGGCGGCAGCGAGCAGGAAGTTAAGCGCTACACCGTTTACTTCCAGAACCAGTCGCTGGAAGGGCTGCAACTCAACAGCGATGTCCGCATGCAGGGCATCAAGGTCGGCAAGGTGGCCGACTACACCATCCTGCCGGGCCAGGCCAAGACCGTGCGCGTACTGCTTGAAGTCGATGCGCGCACGCCGGTATGGGAGGGTGCCGAAGCCGTGGTCAGCCGCAATCTGGTCACCGGTCTGGCCGCGATTGATCTGGACAATGTCTGGAAAGGCGGCGCCGATATCGGTCCGCCGCCGCCCGGCGAGCAATATCCGGTGCTCGACGAAGGCGTGCCGCAGATGGCGCGCATCTCCAGCACGCTGGAAGGCCTCGGCAAGTCCAGTGGCGAAGCGGTCGAGCGGATCAACATCCTGCTCTCCGAGCCGAATCAGAAGGCCTTCAGCGCCATGCTGGGCAATGCGGCGGCATTGAGCGGCGAACTGCGCGGGGAATTGCGCCAGATCGGCCCCGAGTTGCGCGATACGCTGGCCGCAACGCGGCAGGCAGCCGTGCGACTGGACACGGTCGGGGCGGAACTGACGCCGGCGCTGCGCGACGGCGCGCGCCTGCTGCGCGAAGGCGGGGTATGGGTTGAGCGGGCCGGCCAGCGTTTCAACAGACTCGCCGACGAAACCGAGTCCACGCTGGGCGTCGCGCGCAGCACCCTGCTGAGCATGGATGCCAGTCTGCGTGAAGCGCAGACCCGACTCCGCCTCAGCCTCGATCTGGGCATGCAGGAACTCCAGAGCACGGCGTTGTCGCTACGCACTTCCAGCGATACGTTGCAGACAACCAGTGAGGAGTTTTCCGATCCTGGCCGCCTGCTTTATGGTCCGCACAAGGCCGAACTGGGTCCGGGGGAAGAATGAATCGAAGCCAAATCTGCGCATTTTTCTATCTTGCCGTCTTCGTCGCCGGTTGCAGCCTGCCAGGAGCGCGCAAGCAGGCGATCAGCCATTTCGTGCTGGAAACCCCGCCGCCGGCAAGTGCGCCCGCCTTGCCGGCCCATTCGGCGCGTCCTGTCCTGCTGCTGCATGACGCCGAACCGGGCGGTTTCGCGGAAAGCCTGCGCCTGATCTATAGCCGCATACCCGGCACCCAGGCGCATTACCAGTATGCCTACTGGCATGAAGCGCCGCGCAAACGGCTGCAAATCCTGTTGCGCCAGCAATTGCTGGCCAGCGGCCTGTATGCCGGTGTGGTGCCGCTGGGCGCCGGGGTGAGCGGCGAATATCAATTGAACTTCCGTCTGCTCGATTTTTTCCACGATGCCACGCAAACGCCGGGCATGGCGCGCGTCAAGCTGGATGTCGAACTGGTCGAGCGGGGCAGCGCGCGCCTGATTGCGCAGCAGGTCTTTGTCGGTCAGGCGCCATTGAGCAGCCAGACCGCCGCTGCCGCCGCTGCTGCTCTGGGCCAGGCCAGCGGCCAGACCTTCGACGCGGTCGTCACCTGGCTGGTGCGCGTGCAGCCTTTCCCGATGGAGGCGGTGCAAGCCCGCTAAAATGCCGCTTTTCGTAATTTAGCCCGCCAATCATGCTGCTCTACATCCACGGCTTCAACAGCTCATCCCGATCCGGCAAGGCGCAGGAACTCGGCGATTGGCTCAACCAGCGCGGCCTCGGTGAAGCCTATTGCTGTCCCGATCTGCCGCATCATCCGGAAGCGGCGATTGGCATGCTGGAAGCGCTGATCGCAGCCAGTCCCGCTCCGGTGAAGTTGATCGGCAGTTCCCTGGGCGGCTTTTACGCGACCTGGCTGGCGGAAAGGCACGGCCTCAAGGCAATTCTGGTCAACCCCTGCATCGCTTGTCATGAGAAGCTTGCCGGCAAGGTGGGCGAGGCCCAGAGAAACTGGCACAGCGGTGAGGAGTACATGTTCAGCGCCGCGCACGCGGCCGCGTTGAACGACATTGCCGTTGCAGCGATCAGCCGGCCGGAACGCTATCTGCTGCTGGCCGAAACCGGCGACGACGTACTCGACTATCGCGAAGCGGTGAGTTACTTCGCCGGCGCCGAGCAGGTTGTGCTGCCTGGCGGCGACCATGGCTTCACACGTTTCATCGACTACATTCCGGCCATCCTGGCTTTTTGAATTCAACTTTGACGCGGCCTCAACCGGATCGCGGGTAGCCTTTCATGTATGTTCTTTACGAAGAAGACGGCGATATCAAGGCCGGCAGCATCCTGGCCGACAACGACAGTTCGCTGCAGATCGAATCCCAGCACGGCAAACGCGGCAAGCTGAAAGCGGCGCATGTCCTGCTGCGCTATGCAGCGCCCGCGCCCGCGCAAGTGATGGACGCTGCGCGTGCGCTGCGCGAGGAACTCGATCTGGATTTCCTGTGGGAAGCGGCGGGCGACGTCGAGTTCGGTTTCGAGGCGCTGGCACAGGACTATTTCGGCCGCAAGCCGGATGCACCGGAAGCCGCTGCGATTGCACTGGCGCTGCATCAGGCGCCGATCTATTTCCAGAAGAAGGGCAAGGGGCGCTACAAGGCCGCGCCGGCGGAAACGCTTGCCGCCGCCAAGCTCGGCCTGGAACGCAAGGCGCGCGAAGCGGCGTTGCGAGCCGAGTGGGTCGCCATGCTGGTGCGCGGCGAATTACCGGACGCGATCCGCGCCAAGGTGTTCGAGCTGGCCCACAAGCCGGACAAGAACAGCCTGGAATTCAAGGCATTGTCGGATGCCTGCGCGGAAACCAACCTGTCTGTCGTGCGCCTGCTGGACCGCTGCGGCGCGATCGAGTCCAGCCTTGAATACCACCGCCAGGCTTTCCTGCTGACCCATTTTCCGCGCGGTCTGGCCTTCCCCGTCCTTGCCGCACCGTTGCCTCCCCCCGAGTTGCCGCCCGGCGACGCGCCGGCCTTCAGTATCGACGATGCCGCCACGACCGAGATCGACGATGCTTTCTCGGTGATCTTCCGCGCCGATGGCTCGGTTCGCGTCGGCATCCACATCGCCGCACCGGCGCTGGGCATTACACCCGGCTCCGATCTGGACAAGCTGGCGGCAACGCGGCTATCGACCATCTACATGCCCGGGGACAAAATCACGATGTTGCCGGAGGGCCTCATCGCGCAATACACATTGGCTGAAAACCGCGATTGCCCGGCGCTGTCGCTGTATGTCGAAGTCGGGCCGGATTACACCATTCAGAACCTGTCCACCAAGGCCGATTCGATCCGCATCGCGGCCAATCTGCGGCATGAAACACTGGAACCGCTGTTCAACGAGTCAACGATTGGTCAGGCCGGCGACGACTATCTTTTCCGGCGCGAACTGGAATGGCTCTATGGTTTCGCCAGGCAGCTCGAAATCGGGCGCGGCAAGGCGGATCAGGTGCAGCGCAACGACTATGTGTTCAAAGTCGATGGCGAACATGTGGATATCGTGCCGCGCGCGCGCGGCAATCCGATCGACAAGCTGGTCTCGGAAATGATGATCCTGGCCAACAGCCGCTGGGGCGGCATGCTGGCGGATCGCAACGTGGCCGGCATTTATCGCGCGCAAACCGGCGGCAAGGTGCGGATGACGCTGAAACCGGCGCCGCACGAAGGGCTCGGCGTCGCGCATTACACCTGGAGCACTTCGCCGCTGCGACGCTATGTCGATCTGCTCAATCAGCGCCAGATACTGGCCGTTGCGTGCGAGGAAGCGCCGCCCCACGCCGGCAACGATCCGATGCTGTTCGCGGCGGTGCGCGATTTCGAACTCGCCTATGACGCCTACAACGAATTCCAGCGCGGCATGGAGCGTTACTGGTGCCTGCGCTGGTTGCGGCAGGAGAACGTGCAGGAAATCGATGCCACGGTCTGGCGCGAAAATCTGATTCGTCTCGACGGCCTGCCCTTCGTCGCCAAGGTCATCGGCGCACCGACGCTGAATCCGGGCGAGCGGATTCGGGTCGCGCTGGCGGATATCGACCTGCTCGATGTTGATCTGACATGTCGTTTTCTGGTTCAACACGCCAACTGAAGGGGATTCTGGCCGATGTGGCGGCGCCGGTTCGCTATGCGCCACAGACTTCGGTGGATTGGGATGACCGCTTCACGCAGGCCATCCTGATCTCGGCGATATTGCATGTGTTGTTCATCTTTGGCATGCAATTCAAGCCTGCCAACCCAAAGCTGTTTGAAAATTCATCGCCCCCCATCGACGTGGTGCTGGTCAATGCCAGGACCAAGGCAAAGCCGTTACAGGCCGATGTGCTGGCGCAGGCGAATCTCGATGGCGGCGGCAATGTTGAAGAAAACTTGCGCGCCCAGTCCCCGTTACCTGCGGCCGATCGCGACCAGACGCTGAACACCGAAGCAGAATTCAACGCGCGCGTGCAGGCGCTGGAACAGAAGACGCAGGAGTTGATGCGGCAAATCAAGTCTGATTACCAGACAACGGAGCAGAAACCCGCGCCGGTTGAAGCGCCGCAACCTCCGACCCCGGATCCGTCGCCGAACAATCTGGCCGCGCGCAGCATTGAAATGGCGCGTTTGCAGGCCAGCATCGCGCAGCAGCGCGTGGAGTATCAGAAACGCCCGCGCCGCATGTTCGTCGGCGCGCGCGCGAAGGAATCCACCTTCGCGCAATACGTCGATGACTGGCGCATCAAGGTAGAGCGGGTCGGCAACCTCAATTACCCGGAGGCCGCCAAGCGGAATGGCCTCTATGGCACCCTGTTGCTGACTGTGAATATTTTCGAGAACGGGAAAATCGAGTCGATCCAGATCGACCGCTCTTCCGGCTCAAAAGTGCTCGATGCCGCAGCGATCAAGATCGTGGAAATGTCGGCGCCGTTCCCGCGTTTCCCGGAAGCCATTCGCAAAAAAGTGGACATTCTCGGCATAACCCGCAGTTGGACCTTCACTCGTTCAGACCAATTGACGTCTCAATAAGCATCCTTTTATGCCGATAGAAACAGCGAGCCGCTAAAATTAGCGTTTTCTAATGTTTCAAAGGAAGCCCTCATGCATACCGGCACCACGCTCACCCAATTCATCATCGAAGAACAGCGCCACATCGCCGGCGCGACCGGCGAGTTCACCGCGCTGCTGAACGACATCGTCACCGCGATCAAGACCATTTCCAACGCCGTCAACAAGGGCGCCCTGATCGGCGTCATGGGTGCGCTGGAAACCGAGAACGTACAGGGTGAAACCCAGAAGAAGCTGGACGTGATCACCAATGAAATGATGATCCGCAGCAACGAATGGGCCGGCCATCTGGCCGGCATGGCGTCGGAAGAAATGGATGAGGTGTATCCGATTCCGACCCGTTACCCGCTCGGCAAGTACCTGATGGTGTTCGATCCGCTCGATGGCTCCAGCAACGTCGATATCAACATCTCGGTCGGCACCATCTTCTCGATCCTGCGCGCGCCGGTGCCCAATCGCGCCGCTTCGGCGGCCGATTTTCTGCAACCCGGCGTCAAGCAGGTCTGCGCCGGTTATGCGCTGTACGGCTCCTCCACCATGCTGGTGCTGACCACCGGCCATGGCGTCAACGGCTTCACGCTGGACCGCGACATCGGCGAGTTCATCCTGACTCACCCGGACATGAAGATTCCCGCCGACACCAAGGAATTCGCGATCAACGCCTCCAACCAGCGGTTCTGGGAGGCGCCGGTACAGCGTTATGTGTCTGAATGCCTGGAAGGCAGCACCGGCCCGCGCGGGCGCGACTTCAACATGCGCTGGGTGGCCTCGATGGTCGCGGAAGTGCATCGCATCCTGACTCGCGGCGGCATCTTCATGTATCCGCGCGACACCAAGGACGCCAGCAAGCCCGGCAAACTGCGCCTGCTCTACGAAGCCAACCCGATGAGCTTCATTGTCGAACAGGCCGGCGGCGTGTCTTCAACCGGCTACGAACGCATCCTCGACATGGTCCCGGAAAATCTGCACCAGCGCGTGCCGGTAATTCTGGGGTCCAAGAACGAGGTGGAAGTGGTGCTGGGGTATCACAAGACTTGACTCTTGAACCTTGAAAAAACAAGGGCTCCGTTGGAGCCCTTGTTTTTCGGTATTGCGTGCTCTTAGTGGTACAGCACGTCGATGTAATTCTTGACATCCGGATTGTAGTTCCAGGTGACATTCGGGTTGGTATCGACAAACTGGGGGTGCGCAAGGTCGGCGGCCGATTTGAACAAAAGCCTGGCCTGGAATTCTGTCAGCGGATAAGTGCTGGTATCGGACAGACCCTTGGCGTTCAGCAGCAACACCAGGGCGCGCTGGGCGTAGAGCAGATCACCGGCAAGCGACGCGGACAGAACTTCCTGGATCGTGGCGGCCGTATTGCCCGCGCTGGTCAAGGTCAGTAAACCGCCCGAGTCCTTGAAAATATAGTCATTCACCAGAAGGGGAAACTGAGCAAGGATCGTTGTTGACGGGAGGGAGGCATATTCACTGGTCAATGTTGAATGGCTCTTGCCGAGGGCAGCGCAGGTTTCTGTCTCGTGTCCCGACACATTGCCGGAGAGTTGGCCGGAAACAGTGCACTTCCACGGTGTTGCACCCAGTACCGGGCGACTGAGCAACGTGCCGATAACGACGGGCGCAGCCAGGCCGCCTTTGGCCAGACGGCGGCGCTGTTGGTCAATTTTCGGGCTGGCTTCTGGGGTGCTGTGTTCAATCGGATTGTTCATGGCGGGAATTCCCTCGGTAATTGCATGTTTATTAAGCAATATTGGTGCCAGGTTAAAAGCGACATATAAAACAATGGCTTGAAAACTGATGCCGGATGGATTGTAAAAAATATCGACACATCCTCGTCAATCCTGTTCCCGATCCCGTCGTCCTGCCTGGTGCAGCAAATGCGGCAGCAACAGCCGCCACGGCATGCGCAGGTAATGACCGCGAACGTACAGGGCTTGCTTGGCCAGTCCGGACCAGCGTCCTTGGCAGGAAGCATGCGAAGAAGCCAGCCCGGCATCGAACAGTCGCCGCATCATCGGGCGCTGCCAGATAGGCGGCGGCGATGGACAACCGGCGAGGGTGGCTTGCGGAATCGGGGTTTGCAGCCAGCGAAGGCAACAATCCATCGCGTAATACAAAGGTCGCCCCAGGTTCAGGGTTCGCGCGCGCGCCAGCAGGTCGGTCCAGAAGCATGGTGCGGTTGAAAATGCACGCAGCATGGCATCCAGATCAACCAGATCGCGCAAACCATGACCCCATTCACCTTCGTGAAACAAATGGCAGGCGGAATGGAGTACCAGATCGGTTGGCGCCGGAATATGCAGTCCGGGCAGGTCGGGCAAGGCTTGCGCGGCAGCAAGGATCGGATCGGCATGGGTGGGGATGCGTGCGGTTTCCGGCAACAAGTTGTGATGCACGTCCAACACCGTGCCGCGCCGGATGTGGGTCATCGGCGGCAGTTCATGCATCCATTGCCGGTAATAGCGCTGGTCGTAGGCGTCCTGTTTCTGCGTGTGCCAGCCGGCCAGCAGGAGTGCGGCCTCGGTCTGGTCAAGTTGAGCGCGCGGCACAAGAATGTCGATGTCGCTGAACAACCGACCGGCGGCCGGAGGTAAATCGGCAATGGCATAGGCGGCACCCTTGAGCAGCAGGACCGGGCCGTCGATGCCGGCCAGCGCATGCGCCACCCGGCGCGCTTCCCAGCGCACCGCCTGGCGTTGCTTGGCGGCAATGCTGCGCGCAGCGGTCAGATGCGGTCGTACCGACCCCGGCAACCGGCCATCCAGCCCCAATGCTTCGGCCTTTACCGCCAGGCGCGACAGCAAGCCGGCGCTGGCCGCCTGGCGCAGCAACAGATCCCAGGCCGCCAGGTCGAGTATTGCCATGCGGGTCGGATCGCGCAGGACGTCGAGCAGGGGCTGGCAGCGGCGCGCGAAACTCATGCCGCCAACTCCGCGAACATGCGCAACGCGTCGTCCAGACGCGAGTACTCGAAGTCGTGGCAGGCGCAAGCGTCCATCAGGCCGGCGTTGAGATCGAAACCGAGACTGCCCAGCAGGCTGTAGTTGAAGGCATGGCTGGCGGTGTGCAGGAACGCATCGGCGCGCGAATGCGGGCTCAAGCGCGCCTCGGCGCCTTCGCGCCAGCGCGGGAAGATGACCCAGGCCGGCCGCGCTTTCTCGCCGACGCGGGCGACGCTGTCCGCGCTTGGCCGCACATGCGCCACCGTCCCCTTGTGCGTGTCATACGCCGGCGCGCCGATCACCGCGTCGGGAAACGCGTGCCGGATCACGTCGATGGATGCGTTCTTCAGGCTGACCGGACGTGCCAGTCCGACCAGCAGTCCATCGTCGCGGTCGATCAAGGTGATTTCATCGGACAGCAGGCGCCAGCCGGACAACATCAGCGCGGCGGTGAGTGTGCTTTTCCCGGCGCCGGGATCGCCCGGCAGCACGACGGCGCGGCCGTTCATTTCCAGCACGGCGGCATGCAGCATCAGGTAATGGTGGGCGTGGCCGGCGATGCACCAGTTCATGCCCCACTCCAGCAAGGCAAAGGCGTGGTTGGCAGGCAAGGGTTTGAATGGCGAGTGGCCGTCGAACCAGAAATTGATTTGCGGTCGCAGCCAGCGACGCAAGCCGGTCGGGGAGCCGACTCGAACATGAAAATCACTGAACTCGCCGCTATCGAGCGGGAAATCGGCATAAAGCCGCAGCAAGCCTTCGGCTACCTGGGGCATTGGGCTGTGGATGCGAGTGGCGAAGGGGCCGGTGCGCAGCGCCAGTTCATTGTCGGCAAGACGGCGACGAACCTGCGCCAGCGACAGGTCACCCAGTTTCATGCCACCGGCTCCGCGAATTCTCGCTTGGCAAGCTCGTCAAGAATGCCGGTCAAGGCGGTATTGGCCTCGTTTTGAGCAACTTCCGCGGCTTCGGCGAGCAGGCTGGCCAGGCTGGATTCATCGCTTGGCGTCGTCATCAGACGCAACAATATCAACGCAGCGGCATCCGAAAACCGGTGCGTGTCGCCTGCGGCGCCATGAAAAAAGACGTGTTCACCCTCCCATTCGCGGTGATGCAGATCGGCTTCCGGGGGAATGCGCCAAAGTCGGGCGGAATCGGGGGTCATCGTTGCAAAGCCTGTTTGAGTCGGCGCAAGTGTATCAGTCTGCCGCACCCGGCCAGCGGCCGCCGCTGACGCGTTCCAGCCCGGCCAGATCGCGTGCGGTGAAAATCTGCTCGAAGCCGGTCTGTCGCAGTAATTCACCGACGGCGGCAGCCTGATCGAATCCATGTTCCAGCAACAGCCAGCCTGTTGCGCTCAAATGCGCCGGCGCGCCGATGATGATGGCGCACAGGTCGCGCAGCCCGTCGTGGCCGGAGGAGAGCGCCAGGCCAGGCTCGAAGCGCAGGTCGCCGGCGGTCAGGTGCGGGTCGGCAGCGGCGATGTAGGGTGGGTTGGAGACGATCAGGTCGAATTGCTGATCGCCGAGTGCCGCATACCAGTTGCCCGCCGCGCAGTGCATATTGCCGGCGCCCAGTTTGTGCGCATTGGCTTGCGTGACAGCCAGCGCCTCGATCGAGATATCCACCGCCAATACCCGCGCCAGCGGGCGCTTGAGCGCCAGCGTGACGGCAATGGCGCCGCTGCCCGAGCCCAGGTCGAGGAGATGGCTGGAGACGTGTTCGGGAACGTGCTTCAAAGCGATTTCAACCAGCAATTCGGTATCCGGGCGTGGAATCAGTACAGCCGGTGAAACGCTGAATTCGAGACCGAAGAACTCGCGCTGCCCCAGGATATAGGCGACCGGCTCGCCGCCTGCACGGCGTTCGATCAGGTCCGCAATGGCGCGTTGTTGCACCGGGCTTGGTGTATCGCGATCATGTGCGATGAGCCAGGCGTGATCGACCGCGAGCGCATGCGCAAGCAGCACGCGGGCCTCGATGCGCGCTTCGCGTTTGTCCAGTTGCAGTGCTTCGGCCAGCCGTTGTGTGGCGTCGGCCAGCAACCCGGCAACGGTTGCGGAAACATTCATTCTTCGCCGGACAACGCGGACAGCAGTTCGGTCTGATGCTCGGCAGTCAATGCGTTGATCAGTTCATCCAGGCCGCCTTCCATGATCGCGTCGATCTTGTAAAGCGTCAGGTTGATGCGGTGGTCGGTGACGCGGCCCTGCGGGAAGTTGTAGGTGCGGATGCGGTCGGAGCGATCGCCGGTGCCGATCAGGCTTTTGCGCGTGCTGGCTTCCTTCGCGTGTTGCTCGCGTTCCTGCTGGTCCTTCAGGCGCGCGGCCAGGACCGACAGGGCTTGCGCCTTGTTCTTGTGCTGCGAGCGGTCGTCCTGGCATTCCACCACCAGGCCGGACGGCAGATGCGTGATGCGCACGGCGGAATCGGTCTTGTTGATGTGCTGGCCGCCGGCGCCGGAGGCGCGAAAGGTGTCGATGCGCAGATCGGCCGGATTGATGTCGATCTCGGCGGCGGCGTCGGCTTCCGGCATCACCGCGACGGTGCAGGCCGAGGTGTGGATGCGGCCCTGGGTTTCGGTATCCGGCACGCGCTGAACGCGATGGCCGCCGGACTCGAACTTGAGCTTCGAATAGGCGCCAGCGCCGATGATGCGGGCGATGATTTCCTTGTAGCCGCCAACCTCGCCGTCGCTGGCGGAAACCACTTCCACTTTCCAGCGTTGGCGTTCGGCGTAGCGCGTGTACATGCGGAACAGGTCGCCGGCGAATAGCGCGGATTCGTTGCCGCCGGTGCCGGCGCGGATTTCCAGAAAGATGTTGCGTTCATCGTTGGGATCGCGCGGCAGCAGCAGGATCTGCAATTCGGCGTCGAGTTCGAGCAGGCGCTGTTTGGCCGCCTCGATTTCATCCTGCGCGAATTCCTTCATGTCCGGGTCGGCCAGCAGACCTTCGGCGGTGGCGAGGTCGGCCTGCGCCTGTTGCCAGTCGTGGTAATGCTTGACCACCGGCATGAGTTCGCTGTGTTCCTGGTTCAGCTTGCGGTACTGCGCCATGTCCGCCGTGGCGTTCTGGTCGGCGAGCAGGCCGTTGATCTCGTCGAGGCGATAGGCGAGCTGCTGAAGTTTGTTTTGCAGGCTGGGTTTCATGTTGGCGAGTGACGAGTAGCGGGTAGCAAGTGGCGAGTCGGTGCGACTTGCCACTTGCTACTCGCTACTTGCCACTAATCCCCGTGCAGGTTGTACAGATGCGAGACCAGCCGGGCGAGCTCTTCGCGCTCGCTTTCGCCGGCCTGATTCAGTGCGTGGCTGGGGTCATGCAGCAACTTGTTCATCAGGCAGCGGCTCATGGCTTCCATCACGGCGGCCGGGTTTTCGCCCTTGGCCAGCGCTTTCTGCGCCTTTTCCATTTCGTGTCGGCGCAGGCGCTCGCCATGATCGCGCAGCGAGCGAATAACCGGCACTGCCTGGCGCGTATCCATCCAGTGCATGAATTCGTTGACGCGTGACTGGATGATCGCCTCGGCCTGGGTCACCGCCGACTGGCGGCTGTCCTGGCCGGCGCGCACGACTTCGCCGAGGTTGTCGACTGTGTACAGGAACACGTCATTCAACTGGCCGATTTCGGTTTCGATATCGCGCGGCACCGCCAGATCGACCATGAACATGGGCCGATGTTTGCGCTGCTTGATCGCGCGTTCGACCATGCCGAGACCGACGATGGGCAATGGGCTGGCAGTGGAGGTGACGACGATGTCGAACTCGGCCAGCAGGTCGGGCAGATTGGTCAGCGCGGCGGCCTCGCCGCCAAACTTGTTGGCGAGATCACGGGCGCGCTCGATGGTGCGATTCACCACCATCAGCCGGCGCGGCTTGCGCGCGGCGAAGTGGGTAGCAACCAGGTCGATCATTTCGCCCGCGCCGATGAATAGCACGGCCTGCTCGGCGATGGACGGAAAAATCCGCTCCGCCAGCGTCACTGCGGCAGCAGACATGGATACCGTGCTGGAACCGATTTCGGTCGCGGTACGCACTTCCTTGGCGACCGAGAACGTGCGCTGGAACAGTTTGTTGAGCAGCAGGCCAAGCGTGCCGGCATCATGCGCCTTGTCCGCCGCCTGCTTCATCTGGCCGAGGATCTGGGTTTCGCCCAGAACCATCGAATCGAGGCCGGAGGCGACGCGGAAAGCGTGATTCGCCGCTTCCTGCTGCGGCAGCAGATACAGATACGGCTTCACCTCGCGCGGAGGCAGGCCGTGGAAGTTGGCCAGCCATTCCGCGACACCTGCAGGTTCCTGTGTATTGCAGTAGATTTCGGTGCGATTGCAGGTCGAAAGAATCGCCGCCTCGCGCGCGATTTTGGCGGCACCGGGCCGCGCCCCGGTCACATCGGACAGGGCTTTCTGGAGGATATCGGGCGGAAATGCCACCCGCTCGCGGATTGAAACCGGAGCGGTATGGTGGTTTACGCCGCAGGCAAAAAGCTGCATTTAGCTAATAAATCAATGAGCTAGGGGCGCGCATTGTACGCTCACAATGTTTCCGCCGAATACTCCACCGACATGCGGTGGGTTTCGCCGGCGGCGACGATGACCACATTCTCCAGCGCGTTGACCGATTCCACGCAAACCATCTGCCGCCAGCCGTCCGGGCCAAAGTCACCCATCTTGTCGGCCTTCTCGTTCCACGGTGTCCATACCACGGTGGAACGGGAGCCGCTCTTGGCGATCTTGATGCGACGCTCGTAAGCCGGATCAACGATATAGCAGGTGGTTTCGGTATCGACATAGACCCGATCCACTTCGCCGCTGAAGGTGACAGGCCCGTTTTGCGTCCTGCGTGTCGCTTCGCCCACCTTGTCGAGGTAAACGGTGTTTTCCAGACCGGTGACCTGCACGGCCTCGATGTCGCTGATCTGGAAATAGGTATGCAACGCTTCGCCGATCTGGATGGGCGCATCGCCCAGATTGGTGGTGTCGAGACTGGCTTTCAGGCTCTTGCCGACGACGACGTTGAGTTCGACGCGAGACTTGTGCGGCCACTGTGTCCGGGTTTGCTCGTTTTCCAGCAAGGCCAGCGTGATTTCCGTCTCGCCGCTCGGCAACGCTGCGCTTTGCGTCACTTCCCACATCACCGTGCGGGCGAAGCCATGGCCGGGAAAGCTCGCTTCCGTGGCATGCGCGCCAAACCAGGGCCAGCATACCGGCGCGCCGCCGCGAATCGACTTGCCTGGCGCGAACTTGGCGAACTTGGACACCCAGATCACCGGCTCGACCTGATCCTTGGGGCGGAAGGTGGTGATGTGGGCGCCCTGCAGGCAGATGTAAGCTGTGCCGAGGGCATTGTCGATCTCGGCAAACACCAGGCCGTTCGGGCCTTCGATGAATTTGAGTTGTTCATTGATGCCAAAGCGGGTGTTGAGGTCGGCGAGGGACATACAGGTTCTCCAGTGGGATGAATTGAGGAAACAAGGCAGCTTCAAGCCGCGAAAAGGGTGATCCAGTTGGCGGCGATCATGAATATGCTCAGCAGTGCGTAGATCGCGCCGCCGGTCTGATTGTTTTCGTCACTGGCCTTGCCGAGCTTGATCATGAACACGATATAGAGCGCCGTGGCGATAGCGTTGAATGGCAGCCAGACCAGTACCTTGAACCAGATCGCGACGCCGGGATCCGCCGTGTTGTTCCACATGCCATAGGTGAACAACACATTGACCGCGATGGCGGCGGCGAGGAAGCCGCGCCAGTTGCGGAAACGCGAGAGCGGGTCCGTTTGCGGCTCTGCCGCGTTGTTTTCCGGTTCGTCGGCTTGCGCTTCAGGGGGATCGAATATCCGCATGCGCTTCAGTACTCGGGTTGCGGCAGGCGGGCGGCGAGTTCGTCCCATTGGATGGTGACGCCATCAAGCACGCTTACCGGCGTTTCGCCGACGAGTTCCTGGGTATAGGGACGGCCGTATTCGGGTTTGCCACTCTTGCCATTGGTCAGCGTGTAAACGGTCAACACCTTGTCGCGCGGA
Organism: Tepidiphilus sp. J10; assembly: GCA_945897955.1. Taxonomy (GTDB): domain Bacteria; phylum Pseudomonadota; class Gammaproteobacteria; order Burkholderiales; family Thiobacillaceae; genus PFJX01. The sequence continues at coordinate 52,926 of CAMDGQ010000021.1, forward strand.
TGCACCATCCAATATTCACGCACACCATGGCGCTCGTAGAGACGGAGTTTCTTGACCTGATCGTGTCCGGCTGTTGACGGTGAAAGCACTTCCAGCACCCAATCGGGCGCGCCACGCACGCCGCGTTCACTGACCTTGTTCTTGTCGCAGACCACCAACACATCGGGTTGCACCACGGTATCGATTTGCTCGTCAGCCTCATCCGCTTTCGGCAGACGCACATCGACCGGGGCGATCAACGCGCGGCAGGGTTTGCCTTGCAGGGCGTTGCCCAGTTGCCTGTACACCTCGCCGGCGATGTCCTGGTGGCTCACCGTCGGCGCCGGCGCCATCATGTAAGCCTCGCCGTCGATCAGTTCATAGCGCACATCCTCCGGCCAGGTCAGGTAATCGCCATAGGTGTGATATTCCGGGTCACGCAACGCCAGTCCCATGTCCTTCTCCTATTTCCGTTCCACCTGCGTCACATCGCGCACCGCGCCGAACGCCGCGCTGGTGGTCATCGCGGCATAGGCGCGCAGCGCGGCGGAAACCGGGCGATCGCGGTTGACCGGCTGCCAGGCTTGCGCGCCTTTCGCTTCCATCGCTGCGCGCCGCTGCGCAAGTTCGTCGTCGGAAACCGCCAGGCGAATGCCGCGATTGGGAATGTCGATCTCTATGCTGTCGCCTTCCTCTACCAGCCCGATCAGGCCGCCTTCAGCCGCTTCCGGCGAGACATGGCCAATGCTCAAGCCCGAGGTGCCGCCGGAGAAACGGCCATCGGTGATCAGCGCGCAGGCCTTGCCGAGACCTTTCGATTTCAGATACGAAGTGGGATAGAGCATTTCCTGCATGCCGGGACCACCGCGCGGACCTTCATAACGAATCACCAGCACGTCGCCTTGCTTGATTTCGTCGGCCAGAATCACCGCTACCGCCGCGTCCTGGCTTTCGAAGATGCGCGCCGGGCCGGTGAATTTGAGGATGCTTTCATCGACGCCGGCGGTCTTCACGATGCAGCCATCCAGCGCCAGATTGCCGTACAGCACGGCCAGCCCGCCATCCTGCGAATAGGCATGCGCCTTGTCGCGCAGGCAGCCGTTGACGCGATCCAGGTCGAGTTCCGGGAAGCGGCGGTTCTGCGAGAACGCCACTTGTGTCGGCACGCCGCCGGGCGCGGCCTTGAAGAAGTCGAACACGGAAACGTCATGCGCCCGGATCACATCCCAGACTTCCAGCGCGCCGCCCATCGTGCGGCTATGGACAGTGCCGCAGTCGCGATGAATCAGCCCGGCGCGATCTAGTTCGCCCAGGATGGCCATGACGCCGCCGGCGCGATGCACGTCTTCCATGTGATAAAGCTGGGTCGACGGCGCCACCTTGGCCAGGTTGGGCACTTTTCTTGACAGCCGATCAATGTCCCGCATCGTGAAGTTGACACCAGCTTCATGAGCGGCGGCCAGCAGATGCAACACGGTATTGGTCGAGCCGCCCATCGCGATGTCCAGACATACAGAATTTTCGAATGCCTCGAAGGTTGCAATTGAACGCGGCAGCACGCTGGCGTCATCACCTTCGTAGTAGCGTTTCGCCAGATCGACCACCAGGCGGCCGGCGCGCAGGAACAATTCCCTGCGGTCGGCATGCGTCGCCAGCAGCGAACCGTTGCCCGGCAAACTCAGGCCCAATGCTTCGGTCAGGCAGTTCATCGAATTGGCGGTAAACATGCCGGAGCAGGAACCACAGGTCGGGCAGGCGGAACGCTCGGTGGCTTCCACTTCCGCGTCGGAGCGGCTGCTGTCGGCGGCCTGCACCATCGCATCGACCAGATCCAGCTTGATCGTCTTGCTGTCCCAGATCACCTTGCCGGCTTCCATCGGCCCGCCGGAAACGAATACGGTCGGGATGTTCAGACGCAACGCGGCGTTGAGCATGCCGGGAGTGATCTTGTCGCAATTCGAAATGCATACCAGCGCATCTGCGCAGTGTGCGTTGACCATGTATTCCACCGAATCGGCGATCAGGTCGCGGCTGGGCAGCGAATACAGCATGCCGCCGTGGCCCATTGCGATGCCGTCATCCACCGCAATGGTATTGAATTCCTTCGCAACGCCGCCGGCAGCCTCGATCTCGCGCGCCACCAGTTGGCCCATGTCCTTCAGATGCACGTGGCCGGGCACGAACTGGGTAAACGAATTGGCGATGGCGATGATCGGCTTGTCGAAGTCGCCATCCTTCATGCCTGTGGCGCGCCACAGGGCGCGGGCGCCGGCCATGTTGCGGCCGTGGGTGGTGGTGCGGGAGCGGTATTGGGGCATGGGTTCAACCTGTGTTCTCTATAATCCTCGGCATTTTAGCCCAGGCCGCCAGCATGCTAGTTCATCCGCAGTTCGATCCCGTCGCCATTGCCATCGGTCCGCTCGCCGTGCATTGGTACGGGTTGATGTATGTCTGCGCCTTTGCCGCCTTCATTCTGCTTGGTCGCCAGCGTATCCGCAGCCAGCCGGAAACCCGCTGGAGCGTGCAGGAACTGGACGATCTGTTGTTCCTGGGTGTGCTCGGCGTAGTGCTGGGCGGCCGTCTCGGCCAAGTCCTGTTCTATGAACCCGCTTACTATTTCAGCAACCCGATGGAGATTTTTGCGGTCTGGAAAGGCGGCATGTCGTTCCACGGCGGCCTCATCGGCGTGCTGCTGGCGCTGGCCTGGCACGCCCGTAAAACTCGCCGGAGTTTTCTCCAGGTCGGCGATTTTGTCGGCCCGCTGGTGCCGCTCGGCCTGATGTTCGGGCGCATCGGCAACTTCATCAACGGCGAACTCTGGGGTCGGGCCGCCGACTCAAGCTTGCCCTGGGCAATGATTTTTCCGCAGGTCGATGCTGTGCCGCGCCACCCCTCGCAGCTTTATCAGGCCGGCATGGAAGGTCTGCTGTTCTTCCTGTTGCTCTGGCTGTACTCGGCTCGTCCACGCCCGGTAGGCGCGGTATCCGGCGCTTTTCTTGTCGGCTATGGAGTGTTCCGCGTTCTGGGCGAGTTCTTCCGTTCGCCCGACTCAGGCATCTTTGGCCAATCGTACATCGTCAGCATGGGCCAATGGCTCTCACTGCCGATGATTTTGATCGGCTTCTGGCTGATCTGGCGCGCTTATCGGCACAATCGCTCGCCTATGCTCTGAAAGGCTTTTTTGCTATATTTCGCGCCTCGCGTGGGGGGGTAGCTCAGCTGGGAGAGCGCCGCGTTCGCAATGCATAAACGTGGTTTTCCCCCTCGACCGCTCCGCCACGACTTAAACTTTAAGAGCCTGATAATTCAGGCTTTTTTCGTTTCTATCGTCAGTGAATAGCTTTCGGTTCATCAGCCCCGCATTAGTTTCAGGGTGACGCACGGTGACAGCCTCAATGTCCGACTGCCTGAGTTCAAGTTATCACGCTCAATTATCGGTTCACAAGTAATTTTGCTTGTGCATAGCCTGCATTGAAATGTTTACGGTCATGCCCACGTGCTGATTCTTGTTGAAGCAAACACTGAGAGGCGTGCATGGCAGG
>CAMDGQ010000022.1 GCA_945897955.1 Tepidiphilus sp. J10
TGGTCAGGTCCGAGGCCAGCGGCAACAACTGTTTAGGCAAAGCCTTGCGCGACAAAGGCCAGAGTCGGGTGCCGGAACCACCGGAAAGAATGACGGGATAGAGAGACATGGCAGGCTCGTTGTTGACAGAGGCGTGAAGGTTAATGGGGGATGCGGGATGGGGGAAGAGGGATGCGGGAAATCATGCCTGCAAGGAGCGTTTCGAACGCGTCAGATCGTCACCGATGTGGGGACGCCGACGGAGTGCGTATATGGACGATGACCAGGAAAAAGCGATGAGCCGCATGTTCACCCCACCACACCCCAGCGCAACGCGGCGCGAAGGCATCCGGCATGAAAAGCCCCCCACAAACAAAGTTGGACAGAGATTAATAAAACCGTGGTCTGTCCCATATTGTCGTGGTCTGCGAGATCAATCCCGTGGTCTGACCACAATTAATTTTGGGCATGACGGATATAGAATGAAGTTTGTGTGCGTGTTGGCTATAAATAGTGCAATCATTATGAGATGGCGTCTATCAGTCGATGTCTTCATTGAGATCTGAATTGCATTCAGAGTGTTCATGTTCAATGAGAATGCCGAAAGTGTCATTATTGGCCAGCTCTACAAGACAAGGAGGAAGCACTTCTTTGCCTTCAATTTCTCTCCAGTGCTCATCAAAATAATGCTCGGCTACTTGCCTAGATTTTTCTGCGCTAATATTGAAAAATTCGTAGTCTAGCCTGAATTCATCCAGCACTCTATGTATAAACTTTTCGGCTTTAGCTGGTTCATAGACTTCTAGTTCCCATATAACCACAAAGTTACAGTGCCATTTTTCACTTAGCTCGTCACTTCGTATGTCTGGACTGCGTTCTGTATACCCAATCTTCACGTATTTTCCGTAGCGCCTATGATCGTTTATCATGCAATAAATATAACCAGACATAGGCTAATCTCTATAGGCCACACGTGGAGCCAACTGGCTTAGCGCGGCATTGTCGCGTAGCGTTCGGTTGAGAGCCGGGTTGGGCATAGCAGCAAAAGAATGAGAATATTGTTAATAAGGAACGTTAATCTATCGTTGGTTATGAAAGTCGGGGCCTAGATGTTCGCTTAGCGAATCCTCCAGTTGCTTGACTACTTCTGGTTTCACCCAGCCGTTATCCAGCGCCATATTTGCGACCTTAATCCACCATTGCGCACTTTGCGCAACTCTCGGGTTAGATGAATCCAAGTTCCGGCTGTTATATGCTAAATAAGCAATGGCCAGTTCATGTTCATTCAATGATGGATAGCACTCGGAAACCTTAATCAGTTCCTCAGCGTTGTTTCGTTCTAATGCAATCCGATAGTTTTGAAGAAGAGCACCTCTCGTCTTTCTGAATTTGCTGGCTGTCTTGATCACATCAAAAAAACCCATGGCCATGCTCCTTGGTATAGGCGCTGCATTCACTGGTTAATAGTGGGCAGACCCAATGCCGTTAAGGTAAGGAATCTCTGAACAACGTAGCTAACCCTTTTAACCGAACTCTCGTTCACGTGGCTGCGACGAACTGTAGATGTGTACCATCGATCCAATTCAATATCCATAAACTGCCCCTTGAGTCGCCCAACGTTTAGCTTGAGGGGCGCGGAGCCGGCTTGCCGGCGGAGCGTCCCTCTCGAAGCGTTTGTTGGGCGTTACACATATACGGTAACAAGGCTTTAGATGTTGTTCCATGCCAGCCAATGCGCCATGAACAAATTAACAGTGAGAAGGCCTGGGGCAATCAGATTTACGAATAGCAGATTGAGCGCAATAATATTTTGACACAGAGAAATAATTACGCCACCGCCAATAATCCCAGCTATATAGACGCCCACTACAGACAAAAATGAGACGTCACCAAATACAGCGATGGCGAGCACGGAGAATTGTGATGCGATACCCACAAAAACAATGGTTAGTTTGTAGATGCCTCCGAATATGCCCATCTTGTACAAGCCGGGTGGCGCATAGATGGGATCTTTGAACCATGATGATATGCCCAACGATACTAGAGCAGATAAAGGAGGGGTTAAGATTGCGGCAATATAAATTGAGTTCATGGCTTTACTAGCGAAAGTTTAAATATTCGGCAACCGTATCGGGTTTTTTTAAACTCGGCGTACAAAGGCGGGCCTTGTTCTTTAAATATATCAGCAGGCAACTTAATGTCTTCAATATGTGACTTTCTTCCAAACACACATAGCAAAGCAAATGCCTGTGGCCTTGCTTTAAGAAACGCTTGAAGTTTTTCTTGGTCGCCTTTGATATTGATTTTGGCTGCCTTTGCCCACTTGACTTCCATAGCGATCTCGATGTCGTGACCTAAGGCACGAAAATCAATTCGCTTTCGATCTCCTTGGGGGGGGCATGATTCCAGGGCATTCATATTCACACGATACAGAGTAGCCGCGCGCTGTAAGAATACGGAGTATTGGTTCATAAAGAACGTACTCACTGAAAGACTGGTTCATTTCACATGCTGCAAGATAGCTTACATAGCCAGTAAGACCTCGCTTTATGCGAAATAGCACCTCTTTAGGTTCAGAATTTCTAATCGTAGAGTGCGGCATGGGGGTTCTTTGATGACGCCCAACAGTTGATTGAACAGAATCTTGTATATCCGTGCTATACGGATTCTTGATATCACCAGCCAGTCACCTGCGCTTCTGCTGCTTGCTGGCGTTCCTTGTTATCGATATTTCGCTTCTACCGTATCAGGGAGAGGCTGTTGCGTGAAGCCTTGCGAGAGGTACTTCTGCAGAAATTTCCGGGGCGGCATGAAAAGTCACATTTTTTCAATGCCTTACAAGCTGTGAGGCGCGCTGGTAGGTGTCGTTCGCAGATGCTGGCATCCATGCATTTGGCAGGCATGAATGGGGCGATCCGGCTTGTGACGATGTGTGGAATGTCCTTGGAAAGGTGGGGCGGTTGCATAGTTATCCGTGCATAGTTATCCGGGTCAGACCACCGAATCCGTCCCGTCCATCTTTCACAATCCCAGATGCAATCGCAGCGCCGCCTCTACAGCCTGCATCCGGTCCAACTCCAAATGTCCCACGGCTACGCCCTGGATGCGTTCCTTCGCGATGGTGCGAATTTGCTGCGCCTGGACCTTGGAATCCTTGGGCAGGCCCGACTCACCGGCGGCTAACGCCACCTCAAAGGGATAGACCTTGCTGACGTTGGAGGTGAGAGGTAGAACGGTAACAGTGCTGGCAGAGCGATTGTTGGCGTTGTTGCTGACGATGAGCACGGGGCGGCGTTTGTTGATCTCGGAGCCGACAGTAGGACTCAGGTCGGCGAAAAAGAGGTCACCACGTTTCATCAGCCAGCCCCTCGCTATTGGTGATGTTCCAGGCTGCATCGACCTCACCGCTGGCTTCGCGGTAGGCGTTGTCCAGGCTTTGCTCGCGCAGCAGGCGGATCGCGTACTCCACGACCTGGGAACGGCTGCGTATGGCGTGCTCAGCGCGGTAGGCTTCAATGAAGGCGACCGCCTCCGGAGGTAGGGATATGGAAAGCTTTTCGGCAAGCATGAGGTTTCCTCTTTTAGTTGCTACCAATAATCCTACCAATGTTGGGAATGGTCGGCAAACTGACTTGGTCACTCCGTAGCAATTGGAACTGGGCAGGGCGCCGAACTGTCCTGGCAGCGCGTAGGCGGAAAAGCAGTTTCTTCGCGCTTTCCGCCGGATGCTTGGCATTCGGCGGATAACGCCGGCAAAAAGGCCGCCGGCTCATCGACCCTACGCGGGCTGCGATGACACGTGAACTTCAGCCACCACCCAACTTCCGCCGCCACACCGGTTCGATTTCATGCTCCGCACACCATTCAGCGGCTTGGCGCATTTCGAAGTCGTTCTCGAAGCGAAACCAGCTTTCGCGCGCTTCCGGATAGTCGAGCAGGGCGTCCTTGAAGTGGCGAAACGGCTTGCGGCCATCCAGGGCATGTTGCAACACATCGGCAAGCCGCCCTTCCGGCAGGGTGTCGACGAAATCCTGCATGGCTTCGTAGGCGAGGTGGGATTCGGTCGGCTCGATGTAGAGGTAGCGCGGATCGTCGCCGAAGTTCTCCGGCAGTTCATCCACATCGGGCGAGTCGAGCAGGACGGCCCCGGTTTCGCTGTCCAGGTACCAACGGATTTCGAGGCTGTCCGAATGGCTGCCGAGTGCCAGCATCAGGTCGTCAGGGTCAATTTCGAGTCGGGTCATCAGGGCCTCGCTATAAGCAGGTCGCGCAGGGCGTCAGCCAGACGCTGCACGGTGACGGGTTCGGGAGCAGGAATCTTAAGATAGGCGCGGCCGCTTTGCGGGTCGGTTTCCACCAGGGGAGCAGGCCGCTTGCGCCGGAGAGGCCACCCAATAGTTGCAGCGCGTAGGGCGGAAAAGCGGCTTCATCGCGCATTCCGCCGGATGTTTGGCATTCGGCGGATAACGCCGGCAAAAAGGCCGCCGGTTCATCCGCCCTACGCAGGCTGATGTAGGTGCGAATTTATTCGCACGCAAACGGTTGATTATGCGAATAAATTCGCACCTACCGTCCGGTCAACGCGGTTTTTGGTTGATTCCGAGCGCCCGGTTGGGCAAGTTGAAGATCAGCTTTGGCGTGTGTCCCGGCGTCGGCAAGACAACTAGCGCCAGAACTGGCGCGATTGCGCCAGTCGTCGCCAGATTTCGGCTGAAATGTGGGCGTGGCGCGCGATATCGACTTGCAAAGCGCCTTCGATGCGGCCCAGATCGAAACTCAGCGCGATGGTTTTTTTCGGTATGGCATGAAGCAGACGGGCGCCGACATGGGCGTCATTTGCGCGACCGAGGACGTTCTGCAAGTCAGCCAGGGCGGCGATGAAACGCACGCCACGCTTGCCGTACAGGGGAGCGAAGGCGTCCGCCGCGTAGCGCAATTTCTTGGTGGCAATGCGGGCCAGGTGGCGTTCCGCCGGGGTGAGCCTTGCGAATCGGCGACAGCGTTTGCGCAGCGTCAGCCAGCGTTTTTCGAGGATGGCGGAGGCCCAGGCATGGGCGTTCCCCGGCCCGGATTCGCGGATCGGCTCCGGCGACGCCAGCAGACTTCGGCCAAGGTCGAGTACCAGGCGGGTGAATGCACTGTCGCGCAGCAACGCCTGGGCTTGCTGACGACTGTCGACAGCCGCTGCCCGGATCAGTGCAAGCAATGCATCTTCGCTGGATGACGGCTGAAACGCCTGCTCTTGCGCGGGGTTTTCGCCCAGCGCCGCCAATGTTTTGGGCAGTGTTTCGTGCAGAAAGACATCCCAGTCGCGCGCCGGATTGAGGCCGCGCATGAGGTCACGCAAGGCCTGCGCGGTGTTCGCGCCGATTCCGCCGACGCCCTCGCCCAGCCCCTTCGCCAGCGCCACTCCGGTCCGCAGCCGGCGCAGCGCGATACGAAACTGGTGCAGATATTCGATGTTCTCGGCGTGCTCCAGAAAGCCCGGCACATTGGCGACCAGTTGCGCCAGCGCCGCTTGCATCATCGCGTTCCAGGCTGCATCGGCACTCTGTCCGGGTTGTATCGCCGGGCGCTCCGCTTTGACCGGCGCCGGAGTGAACGCACCGCTAAGGGCATAGCCGCGCTCCGCCTTGCTGCGCGGCTCGACGCCGAGCGCGACCTGCTCCAGCAATTGCGTGGCCAGGTCGAACAGAAATTCGGGCGCGCCGGCTTTCAGTTCAATCTCGATTTCGGAGATGGCCTGTCTCGCCTCGCCGGCCCGGATTTCGCTGGCCTGGATATCGCCAACCCGAATTTCGCCAATATCCAGCGCCAGTTCGGCCTGATCATCGCCGCGCACGATCTGCCAGGTAGTACGCTGGAATTCGGTAATGAAAACCGGCGCGATGCGCTGCAGGTCGATACCGCGCAGCAGTTCCAGGGCCGCCGAGGGCAACACCGCAAAGTCGGGGCTGGCGCCGCCGGCGACGGCCATTTCCCATTCCGGCCGGCTCGACATCGCGCCGACCGCGCGCGCTTCCGCCTTCAGGGTCTGCACCCAGTGATAGCCGACCCGGCGCACGCGCAGCGCGATGCCGCGCCGCATCAGATCGAACTCCGGCGTATCGAAATAGATGCTGTGCAGGATTTTTTTCGTCGGTTTGATCTCGCGCAACAGCGGATGCCGCCGGATGCGCGCGGCTTGGCGCGCGGGCAGGGCCAGTTTGAGTTCGATTTCCATGCTGTAGCTCCGGCGGGTAGATTAAGCCGCGATAGAAGGCCGATGCGCTTGAGGTTAGCATCGAGCGTCCCGACAAGTGTTACAGCGCCCCGAAAGCGCCCATTCGCCACCATGAGCACGCTCCCCGCCCCCGACCATCTGATCAACCGTGAACTCGGCATCCTCGAATTCAACCGTCGCGTGCTCGCGCAGGCCGAAGATCCGGCCACGCCCCTGTTGGAGCGGCTGCGTTTTCTGTGCATTTTCTCCAGCAACATGGACGAGTTCTTCGAGATTCGCGGCGCCGGCCTGAAGGAGCAGCTCAAGCTGAACCCGCTGCATGTCGGCTCCGACGGCCTCACCGCGCGGCAGATATACAAGCAGGTGGCGAAAATCGCGCATGAACTGGTTGCCCGCCAGTACGACCTGTTCAATCAGGATGTCCTGCCGGCGCTGGCGCAGCACGACATCCGCTTTCTGCGCCGCACGCAATGGAGTGCGGAGCAGGTTGAATGGATCCGCAACTTCTTCTTCAACGAACTGATGCCGGTGCTCACCCCGATCGGGCTCGACCCGGCGCATCCGTTCCCGAATGTGCTGAACAAGAGCCTGAATTTCGCGGTCGAGCTGTCCGGCAAGGATGCCTTCGGCCGCAACTCGGATCGCGCCGTGGTGCAGGCGCCGCGCGCGCTGCCAAGGGTGATCCAGTTGCCGACCGAGATCGCCGGCTGCGAATTCGGTTTCGTGTTCCTGTCCTCCATCCTGCACGCGCATGTCGGCGAACTGTTTACCGGCATGGAAGTGCGCGGCTGTTACCAGTTCCGCGTCACGCGCAATTCCGACCTGTTCGTCGATGACGAGGAAAACAAGAACCTGCGCGAGCAGCTCCAGGGCGAACTGCCGCACCGGCATTACGGCGACGCGGTGCGCCTGGAAGTGGCCGACAACATCTCGCCGGATATGGCCGATTTTCTGCTCGAACAATTCGGCCTCGGTCAGGACGACCTGTTCCAGGTGCGCGGCCCGGTCAACCTGGTCCGCCTGATGAGCGTGCCGGACAAGGTCGAGCGGCCCGATCTCAAGTTCGCCCCGTTCAAGTCGGGCCTGCCCGCCGCGCTGACCAAGCAGCCGGATCTGTTCCAGGCGATTTCCGCCGGCGACATCCTGCTGCATCACCCCTACCAGACCTTCCAGCCGGTGATCGACTTCATCCGCCAGGCCGCCGAAGACCCGAACGTGCTGGCGATCCGGCAGACGGTGTATCGCACCGGCACCGATTCCGAACTGATGCGCCAGCTCATTGCCGCCGCGCAGCGCGGCAAGGAAGTCACCGCCGTGGTCGAGCTGATGGCGCGCTTCGACGAGGAAGCCAATATCAACTGGGCGGAGCAACTGGAAAAGGCCGGCGCGCATGTCGTGTACGGCGTCGTCGGCTACAAGACGCATGCCAAGCTGGCGCTGGTGGTGCGGCGCGAGGGCGGCAAACTCAAGAGATATGCGCATCTCGGCACCGGCAACTACCACCCGCGCACCGCCCGCATGTATACCGATTTCGGCCTGCTGACCTGCCAGCCCGACCTTTGTCAGGACGTCAACGACGTGTTCATGCAGCTCACCGGCCTGGGCAAGGCGCATCAACATACCCTGCTGCTGCAATCGCCGTTCTCGATGCACAGCCGCATGATGCAGGCCATCCGCAACGAAACGGAACGCGCGCGCCAGGGCGAGAAGGCCGCGATCATTGCCAAGATGAACGCGCTGCTGGAACCACGCGTGATCGCCGCGCTGTACGAGGCCTCGCAGGCCGGCGTGCAGATCGACCTGATCGTGCGCGGCGTCTGCGCGCTGAAGCCCGGCATCGAAGGCCTGTCCGAAAACATCCGTGTGCGCTCGCTGATCGGCCGCTTCCTCGAACATCACCGCATCTTCTATTTCCTCAACGGCGGCCAGGAAGATGTCTGGCTGGCCAGTGCCGACTGGATGGACCGCAACTTCTTCCGCCGCATCGAAACCGCCTTCCCGCTGCTCGATCCGAAACTCAAGCGCCGGGTCATCAACGAAGGCCTCAAGGCCTGCCTGAAAGACAACCAGCGCGCCTGGGAAATGCAGCCGGACGGTTCGTTCCGCCGCCGCGCCCGACGCGGCAAGGCCTTCGACGCGCAAGCCTTCCTGATGAGTGCACTGGGGGCATAGCAGCCTGGCTGGAGCCCGCCCTGCCGATGCAGGAAATCCCGCCAACGCCGTCGCGGGCGGTATCCGGGGGTGCGTGGCTGACGGTGCTGGCCCCGGAATTTGTTGTGTTGCATGCCCTGGATGCCACTGCGCGGCATCCAGGCTAGGTTTGCTCCACCTTGCCTGCCGCGCCTGGAACGCACGCTTCAAGGTGATTGAAAAACAGGGCGTAGGTCGCGTGCGCAGCTTCGACAACATCTGCAAGCTGCGCTGTGTGGCCGGCCTGGCGATTCGCGAACTGCCAGAATGCTGGCCAGCGCAAAGGGTCGCCACTCCCGGCAAAGAATCGACGCGGCGTCGCGGCGGGCAGATTGGCGTGCAATTGCCGGGAAATCACCATGGAACCCAGTCGGGAGCCCTCAAGGACATACATGATCCCGACCAGCCGGGCCGGGCTGGTTGCGTCCGGCAAGGCCAGACTCAACGGCAGCGGGTCCACGCCCAGATCGTCAAGGTCCGCCACAAGCGCCTGACTGCGCCCTGACAAGGCGGGCGCCCCTTCAAGACATTCCAGATGTGACCGGCACAAGGCCTCCAGGGCCGACTGCGGCCCATGCAGGGCCGCCAGGGTTGCGGCGTAGTCGGCTACGGCGAGCGATTTGGCCAGCAGGCGCGCCAGCAAAAACTGATGATCGAGCCGCTGGTGATCGGCCCGGGTTGCCGCCTTGAGATGCTGCGCCAGGGCGACGCCCTGCCCGCTCTCGGTCACGCGCATCGTTCGCTCATCCGCAAACCTCGATCCGGTTCCCGCCGTGCTGCTTGGTCCGGTACATCGCGTCATCGGCAATGCGCACCAGCGATTCCGCGTCATGTGCATGAACCGGAAAGAGTGCGAGGCCAATGCATGCGGATACATGGTGCTCGACACCGTTGCTTGTGAACGGCGCCTCCAGCGAGCAGCGGATTCGCTCCAGAGAATTTACGCAGGCGGCAAGATCGGGAACATCTTCAAACAGCAACACAAACTCGTCGCCTCCCCAACGCGCAAGCGTGTCTTCGATACGCAGGTTGCTTTTCAGACGTTCAGCGACGTTATGCAGGATATGGTCACCGACCGCATGACCATAGCGATCGTTGATGGGCTTGAACTTGTCCAGGTCAATGAACGCCAGCGCCAGCCTGGCGCCATTCCGGCCGGCCCGGGCAATAGCCTGGCGGATGCGGTTGTCGAAGGCCGCGCGTGTCGGCAGTCCGGTCAGGTCGTCACGCCGCGCTCGCGCCAGGACAAAGGCAAGCGAAAGGGTTTCGCCAAGGAGGATATCCCGTTCATTCCAGAATACGCTGCGCCCGTGCCAGGTCTCGGTCCAACTGGCAAAGGACGTGCGCGGGGAAACCCGCAGGCCTTCATCTCGCGTTTTGGTCACGGTCTTTTCGGGACTGCCCGCCCAGCGCACTTCCTTCAGGCGTTCGGGGCGAAACCAGAGCACAGCGTTCTTCAATTCGGGCGAAAAGGGAACAACGAGCAGGCCCGAAGCAACATCGGCGAACTGTGCCGCCGGCGGGTAAAGCGCCGCCAGTTGATCGGTCTGGAAGACGTCGGCGGGCGGCTGCGTGCGCAACCAGGCGAGGAGACCGTCGATTGCCTCGGACGGGGGCGTTTGGCCAAGCGGCAAGATGTTGCCGCAGTTGATCAGCAGGACTCCGGAAGCCTTCATCAGGCCAAGCATTTCATCGAGCACTTCCTCGACCAGAACCTGACTCGCCTCCTGGTGGGAGAGGCTGCGCATGATGCGGGAAAGCAAACGTCCAAGACGCGCACCAACGATCTCCTGGTCCCGCGACTCGAGCGCGGAAAGCCACATCGAAACCAGGCGGCTAAGCAAATCCAGCGATTGATAGACCCGCTGGCCAAGAAAGTAAGGCTCCTTGCCGTGGCATGCGATCAACCCCCAAAGGCGGCCGTTCATGAGCAACGACAGGGATAGCGACGAACGCACATCCATGTTGCGCAGGTATTCGATATGGATGGGCGAAAAGCCGCGCAACCAGGAATGGCTCATGTCGAGCGCCTGATTGGTCAAGGGATTGATTGCCGGAAGAATGGCCACGGTTGCCGCATCGATGTCGCTGACCAAACGGATACGGTTCACGGTATAGAGCTTGCGCGCCTGCGGCGGAATGTCGGACGCGGGAAAGCGGTTGCCCAGATAGGAAGGCAGCCGTTCGTTGCGCGCCTCGGCGATCACCTCGCCTTCCCAGTTGGGGTCGAACTGATAGACCATGACTCGATCGAACCCGAAAACCTCCTGGACCAGGCGTGCTGCCGTGGCAAAGAATTTCGGGAAATCGGTATCCCGGGTCAATGCGTCGATGGCATGTTGCGCCCAGCCGGAAACGATGTCCTCCCCCGCAGAGTCGATCTCGGTCGGGGAGCGTTCAACTTCCAGCACGACCAACGGCCCGGACGCATAACCGTAAGCCAGCAAATCGAGATGGCCTTCCGACAACAGACTGCAAAGTCGCATTGGCTGGCTGGGGCCGTAAGCATTCTCGGCCATGCGGTCTGCAATGTAAGCCTCGACTTGCCCAGCCTGCTCCACGCCAATCAGATCAGGCAGCGTGCCCGCCAGAGCCTCTTCAAACCCGGATGCGAAGAAGGCCGGCAAATTCTCGCTGGCCTGCAGAATGCGGCGCTCCGGCGCCGGCCCCAGAACCAGGCTGCAACCATGAGACTGAATGCAACCAATCTGGTGAACAGGTTCCTGTTCACAGCGCTTCAGCGCAACTTCAAGTTCGGCTTGCGTCAGGTTCATGGCGCTTTAAAAAGGATTGAAACCACTAATGCACTCCCGGAAATTATTATGCGATCACCGCAAACGGCGCTATCTCGCGTGTTTCATAAATCCATCGTCACGCTTTATCCGAAGTCTGCATTCTTTTTTGACGTTCGTCATGAACAGAAGCCGTTCATGTCGAGCAGGAGTGCAAATCGAAGAAAGCTTGAAGACGAATTTTCGCCGGTCAAAAGCACGTCATACGTCATATCAGGGACATGTCCGGCATGCTCCCGGATTCCGCGAAGCCCCATCCAGGCAACGCTCGCCTGGCCTGAAAAATGGCTCATGGATAGGGTTCACATGAGCTGAGGTTGAACCTTGAATTTTCGAGACCAAGCACCCTCAGCGAAAAACACGAACAGCGCGAGCCTTGGCTTCAACCGCTTGATTTCTGTTCACCTCAAATATTATTTGATCCGGCCCGGTGCGAACCTCGGAGAAATATCTTCCCGCTACCCTGCGCTTTTCAACTTGATGTTCGTTAATGAGTCATTAGTCGACCAGGGAGCCACATCTGATGAAAACCCTTTTCCAACCCGCCATCGCCTTGATGAACCGTCTGCGCTACCGGAGCAAGTTTGTTTTGCTTGGCGCAGCTGTAGGCCTCGTCTTAGCCGTTCTGCTGGCAACGGTCTATTCCAGTCTGCAAAATGCCATCAATTCGGCAGATCAGGAATTGGCCGGGCTGCAGATGCTCAAGCCGATCAACCGGATGACCCAGTTCATGCAGCAGCATCGCGGCCTGTCTTCAGGCGTGCTGAACGGGAACGAAGCGATGAAGGAAAAACGGGCGGCCAAGGAAAAGGAAGTCTCCGAAGCCTTTGCCGCCGCCGAAGCCATACTCTCGCCCAGCCTGCGTGACAGCGCGAACTGGAAAAGCATCAGCGCCGACTGGTCGGAAATCAGCAGCCAGGGCATGAACTTGCCGGCGCCGGACAACCTGAAAAAGCACAGCGCGATGATCGCCAAGGTGCTGGTTTTCATGGTGGATGTGGCCGATGAATCCACGTTGATGCTGGATCCGGTGATGGATACCTACTATTTCATGGATACCATCGTCAGCAAGATGCCGGCAATGCTGGAACCCCTGGGCATCAGTCGAGCACGCGGCACCGGCGTGCTGTCGGCCAGGGCGCTGAGCCTCGACATGCAGAGGGGCATCAGCGGCCTGTTGCACGAAATGTCCAACACGCTGCGCGTGCAGAACAGCAACCTGGAAAAAGTGATGCGCTTTGCCCCCGCGCTGGAGCCCAGCCTGCGCAGCGCCACGCGCGAATTTTCGGAAGGCGTGGAAACAGTGTTTGCGCTGATCCGGAGCGACATCCTGACAGAGAAGTTCGAAACCCCGCCACAGGACTACTTCGCGCTCACCACCAAGGTGATCGATATGGGCTACAAGGTGATGTTCGAGACCCTGATTCCGCAATTCGAGCAGCAACTCGAAGCCCGAAAAGCAGCGGCGCAACGCATGCTGCTGGCGCAAACCGGGTTGGCGCTGGTGGTCGTGCTGCTCGTCCTTTACCTCGCCATCGGCACCTATCACTCGGTCATCGCCAGTGTGGAAAACTTCTCCAGCGGCGCGCGGCGCCTGGCTGGCGGCGACCTGACCGCCGAATTCAACACGCATGGCGCCGACGAACTGCATACTGCCGGCAAGGATTTCAACGACATGGCGAACACTTTCCGCAACCTGTTGGCAAGCATCAAACAGGATGTCGGCGAATTGAATGTCGCGGTTGATCAACTGGCGTCCTCCAGCCAGCAGATTTCGACCAGCACAGCCGCACAGAGCGATTCGGCTTCGAGCATGGCGGCATCCGTCGAACAGATGACCGTCGGCATTGACCACATTGCCCAGAATGCGCAGGACGCGCAAAGCTACTCGCGCGATTCCGATGCGGTGGCCGCATCCGGCGGGCGCATCGTCGAAGGCGTCGCCAACGAGATCAAGGGGATTGCGGATACCGTCAACCAATCTGCCTCCGTGGTGGAAGAATTGGGCAAGCAGTCCGACCAGATTTCGGTGATCGTCGGCACCATCAAGGACATTGCCGACCAGACCAACCTGCTGGCGCTGAACGCCGCCATCGAAGCCGCCCGCGCCGGCGAAACCGGCCGTGGCTTCGCCGTGGTGGCCGATGAAGTGCGCAAACTGGCCGAACGCACCACCAAATCGACCCAGGAAATCGCCCACATGATCGCAGCCATCCAGGCCGGCACCGCCAATGCAGTGACCAGCATGAAGAAAGGCGTCGAGCGAGTCGCAATTGGCGTCGAGCATGCGCAGGAAGCCGGCAATACAATCAGTCAGGTGCAAGCGCACTCGCGCAAAGTCGTCGATGCCGTATCGGAAATCAGCGTCGCGCTGCGCGAAGAAGCCTCTGTCAGCACCCAGATTGCCCAGAACGTGGAACACATCGCCCAGATGGCCGAAGAAAACAACGCAGCTGCAGCCGGCAACGCCGCAACCGCGCAAAACCTGAGGCAACTGGCGGAGAACCTGAATCGGGAGGTTACCCGTTTCAGGACTTGAGAAGGTTGTGTGCGCAGGCGGGACTTGCTCGGAACCCGCTCACAACAGCCACTAGGAGCCTTCTTCCAGTGTTTCCAGATAGCTACGCTCACTGCCTAGCGTTGAGGCTGACCGTTTCTCCCATATATCGCAGAGGACGATACATGTTGCAGGACGTGGTTGTTATTACACATGGCGAAGCTCCTGACGGATCGTTTCGCGCACCACGTCGGCCAGCGTTTGCCCTTGGGCAACCTGGCCCAGCGCCTCATTCATCAAGGTCTGGTAGTTACCCCCTGTCATTTCGGCGCGAGCCTTGAACACGGCCAGCGTCGCGTTGTCCACCCGCATGGTGATACGCGACTTGCCTCCGTGTTCGGCTTGCAGTTTTGCAAGAGCGGGCATCTGGTTGACCGGCTTTGCATCGGTAAAGTCCATGTCGGCGTAGCGGTCGAACATCGGATCAGAATTGTTGCTCATAGCGTCTCCGTTGCGGTTGGTTGGCTTTCCAGGCGGAAATCAGACGGAAGTTGTCGCCTCGCAGCGTCCATACCACCAGCAGAATCCGCCCCTTGCTACCCATGCCCAACGATACAAAACGCTGTTCGCCTTCGGCATCCGGGTCTTCGCGCGTCAGCGCATAAGGATCAAGCAGCACTGCCTTTGCCTCGTCAAAGGTTACCCCCTCATGGTTCAAGGGGTTGGCGGCAGCTTTCTCCGGGTCGAATTCAATCTCCATGCTGGTTAGTGTATGCACAAAAAAATGCACAAACAAGTTGTGTGAAGAGCGGCATATTCGCCAACCAGATTGGGATGTAACCAGTGGAAGTCACCATCCACGTCCTCGGCTACCTGGGTACCTTCAGGGCCGTCTTGCAATCGGTGGTCATGCTCTTCGCCGATCCTATCCTCTCCAACAACGGGTCGCGCTGGGCATCGGCAGCAAGCGTAGCCTGGATGGAGCCCGCCTTGCCGGCGATGGAAATCCCGCTGACGCCGTCGCGGGCGGAATCCGGGAGGGTTTGGCGGGCGGCGCTGTTCCCGGATTTCATGGCGCTGCATTCTCTGGATTCCGCTTCGCTACATCCCTGCTAATGGTTCTGGGTTCGATAATGAGGTAAAGTCGCCGTCGATATCTTCTTGTCATGAATTTAGTCCATGCAGAAATATCTACTGGCGGCAATTCTTCGATGTCTTTATATAAAACGGGGTATTACATGAAAAATGTTCTGATCAAAGCGATTGTTGGTGCATCCTTTTCGGCTCTGGCCTTGCCTGCATTTGCTGCCGGCGCGGCAGGTTCGGGTCCGAATCCGTATTCTGAGTGCGGTATAGGCGCGGCAATCTTCAAGGATACCGAGTGGGCTGCTGCCACCTCCAATGTCATATGGGATCTTGGTACGACAGCCGTGACTTCGGCTACTGTTTCTCCAGAGACCTGCTCGAGGAAAAATGTCAAGGCAGCCATGCTGATTCGTGATTCCTATGCGCTGGTAACGGAGGATGCTGCTCGTGGTCAAGGCGCGCATATGTCGGCTGCGCTTGAGATCATGGGTTGTGCTGCCGGTCCCTCGCGAGCAGCGGCAGCTGGCGAGGTGCGTGAGTCATTCAGTCGTGTGCTGAACGCCAGTGGCTACAACGATCAGAAACAGATCGAAAAAGCGGGCCAGATGTACAACATGATCGAGTCTGCCGCCAGAAACCATTGCAGCGTCTAAGCAGTAGCCTGGATGCCACCTTTCAAAAATGGCCCTTAGGGGCCATTTTTTCTTCATGAAGCAACTTACTGTTCTTCTGCTCTTGCAGTTTCCGCTCTGGCTTTTCTGTCCAGCACATGCCATTGCGTCGTCTATCGCATCGCTGGATCTTGCTGCCGCAGCGCGGTCGCCCACCTGGCAGCGGTTACTCCATTACCAGAAAGATCTCTGGGGAGCTCCGGTGAGCGCAATACATAGCGCGGATTTCTTTCTCTCCGAGAGAGGGCGGAGCGACCCGCTGGCCGAACTGGAGGCCACCGTGAGTGCCATGCTTGAACCCGTGCCTGCGGGGCAGTCGGACGGTCATGCCAAGTGTCGCTTTCCGGCACGTCGCATGTGGTTGGACCAGCAATTTCCCGGCTTGAGCGAGGCTTTCGCAGAAACTGATTGTCCAGCCTTGCGAGACTGGCTTGATTTGGGAGAGCTTGGCTCCATCAGCGTCGTCTTTGCCAACGGCTATCTGGGCAATCCGGCGTCCTACTATGGCCATTTGTTCCTTAAGTTCAACACTTCGCGCGGCACGCGCTCATACCTTATCGAGCAAACTGCGAATTTCGGCGCCATTGATACGACGGGCGACAATCCCGCTGTTTATATCGTCAAGGCACTAACAGGTGGTTATGACGGAGGATTCAGTCCCGTCGATTTTTTCTTCCACGGCACCAACTACGGTGAAAACGAATTACGTGACCTTTGGGAATACGAACTTGCCCTACCAGTCGATGTAGCCAAATTCATTGCGGCCCACGCCTGGGAGGTCAACAAGAAGCGATATACCTACTACTTCTTTCACGACAACTGCGCCTTTAGAGCCGTTGAGTTGCTGGAAGTCGCTGATGGAGTGTCAGCTGTTCCACATGGTGCTCCGTGGATAATTCCACAGGGCGTGCTGCAAACAATGAGAGCCTCCCGCTATGGCGACAAGCCGCTGGTGGCTCGGCGTATCTATCACCCGTCACGCCAGTCGCGCCTGTATCAACGTTTCAGTCGCCTGGAAGCTGAGCCGCGTTCCGTGTTGGCTCGAATCGTGGACGGGGAAGTCGGCTATGAGGACTCGGCTGTGCGAAATCTGCCCCTGGAACAACAGTACAGCCTGCTCGATACGGCGCTTGATTATTTCCAGTATCACCGGGGCGACACGGTGCAGGAGGGAGAACGTCGATTTTCAAAGGAGTATGTGCAGGCGCTGTCAGCACGGATGCGTTTGCCACCGGCCAAAGATTGGTCGGATTTTGTGGTGCCGGAGCCGCCGGATACAGGCTTGCCGCCAGGCTGGATACAGTTTGGCTGGGCGGTCGGTGGCGGGCAGGGGCCGTCGCAAATGTTGAGAGTTCGCCCGGCATATTACGATGTACTGGATGCCAGTCCGGCGCAGGCTACATATGGCGGCCTGAGCATGGGAGATTTTCGTCTTGAGGCAAGGGGAGGAAAGGTGCGTGTATCGCATCTTGATCTCGTGGCGGTGCACAGCGTAAAGCCATCGGTTACCGGCTTGCCGGCGGATGGGGGTGTTGGCTGGCGCTTGAAATTTGGCTGGGAGCGTGAGCGACTGACAGTACCAAGCGACTTGGTGGCCCGTCTGCAAGCGGATGCCTTATTCGGGACTTTGCTTGGGACTTCCGCAACCTATGCTTATGCCAGCCTGGGGGGCGCATTGCAGGAGCAGGGGCATCAGGATGGTATGGGTTTTACCAGAGGCGGGCTGGGTTTGATGTCGGGGGCGCGTTCGGGGTTGAGCTGGCGGGTTTCTGCAGAATGGCGAAAGCCCTTTGCTGCCGATGCTTCCGCCTATGATGTTGCGGTAGGGGAGGCCCGTTTGCCTATAGGCAAGGAGAGTGATATCCGATTGCTCTGGGAAAGGGACGTGCGCAGCCGGCTCATGCTGGGACTCGGCTTCTACTGGTAGGGAGCATGCGTAGCCAAATGGAACCCTTCCAGCCGGCGCGTTGGAATCCAGGCTGACGCTGTGGCGGGAAGAATCCCAGGACCACGCTGCTCTCGCCAGGCTTCAGGCGGCTAAACCACCCGATTGCGCTCTTCCCCGCGCACGAACGCTTCGATGTTGTCCATCAACTGATCCGCCAGCGTCTGCATGGCTTCGCGGCTGGACCAGGCGACGTGCGGGGTGAGCAGGAAGTTGGGCAGATTCAAGGCCAGCAGCGGGTTGCCCTGGCTGGGCGGTTCGACCGACAGCACGTCGAAGCCGGCGCCGGCGATGCGGCGGGTTTTCAGCGCGGAAACCAGCGCGGCTTCGTCGACGACGCCGCCGCGCGCGGTATTGATCAGCACGGCGTTGCGCTTCATCAGGCCGAATTCGCGCGCGCCGATCAGACCGCGTGTGGTTTCGGTCAACGGCGTGTGCAGGCTGATCTGGTCGGCGCGGGCGAGGACTTCGTCGAACGCGACGCGGCCGGGCCGGACTTCCGCCGCGCCCTTGCGTTCGGCGATCAACACCTGCATGCCGAACGCGCGCGCCAGGTGTTCGACACCAACGCCGACACTGCCGTAGCCGATCAGGCCGAGCGTCGAACCCTGCAGGTCGTGGATTTCGTGGTCGAACAGGCAAAACTGTTCGGCCTTCTGCCAGACATCCTGTTGCAGCGACGCGCGCCAGGCCAGCAGGTTGCGGCGCAGCGCCAGCAACAGCATGAAGACATGCTCCGGCACGGTGTGTTGGGCATAGCCGCGAATGTTGCACACCGCGACGCCGCGTTCGCGGCAGGCGTCCAGATCGACATTGTTGGTACCGGTCGCGGCCACCGCGATCAGGCGTAATTTCGGACAGGCCTCCAGCACCGCACGTGTGATCGGCACCTTGTTGGTGATGGCGATGCTGGCGCGCCAGAGCAGTTCGGCGGCTTCCTCCGGCGCGCAGTTCGGATGCTCGATCCAGGCATGGTCGAAAGCGGGGATGCGCAAGTCCGCGATCAGGGTCGCGCGGTCGAGAAAGACGAGGTATTCCTTGGTAATCATGGGGCGATGCCGTTGAGTTGTTGAATGACCTTGATCAGCGCCGAGGAGTCCAGTTCACCGTCGCCGTTGCCGACCAGCGCGTTCATCATCTGCGCCGCCAGCGCCGCCGAGGGCAAGGCCAGACCGGCGGCGTGCGCTTCGGCCTGCACGATGCCGAGATCCTTCTGGTGCAGTCTGGCCTTGAAGCCGGGCTTGAACTGTCCATCCAGCATGCGATGGCCGTGGATTTCCAGAATCCTGCTGTAGGCCGAGCCGCCGAGCAGCGCCTGGCGCACCTTGGCGGCATCGACACCCTGGCGTACGGCGAAGGTGAAGGCTTCCGCCACGCCGAGCAGTGCGGCGGAAATGACGATCTGGTTGCAGGCTTTCGCGACTTGCCCGGCGCCGCAGTCGCCGACATGCACGATGTTGCCGCCCATCACCTGGAAATAGGGCAATACGCGCTGAAAAGCGGCGTCCGCTCCGCCCGCCATGATAGCCAGCGTGCCGGAGATGGCGCCTGCCTGCCCACCCGATACCGGCGCGTCGATCAGGTCGATCTCCCGCTCGCCCAGACGCGCCGCGAGCTGGCGGGTATGAGTGGGCGAGGAGGTGCCCATGTCGACCACGACGCAACCGGCGCGCAAACCGGTCGCCGCGCCGTCGGTGCTGAACAGCACGGCTTCCAGCGCGGCGTCGTCGGAGACGTTGATGAACAGGATGTCGCTTGCCTGCGCCAGCGCGAAGGGCGTTGCATGCGACACAGCGCTGGCCGCCAGCAGAGGCGCGCTTTGCGCCGGATCGCGCGCGTACACGCCGAGCGGATGGCCGGCTTTGCGCAGGTTGAGGGCCATGGGCTGGCCCATGACGCCAAGGCCAATGAATCCGAGTGAGTCCATGTATGACCTCAAGAAAGGGTTAGCGCCCGAGCAGCGCAATCCAGAGCGGCAGGGTGACGAGGAATGTCAGGCTGGTCCAGCTCGCAGTCAGCGCCGCCGCGCGCACGTCGAGCTTGAAGCGGTCGGCGAAGCTGGCCGCCATCAGCATGGTCGGCATGGCGACTTCCAGAATCGCGGCGGACTGCGCCGGGCGCAGTTCGCCGAACAGCGCGCGCGCCAGCGCGAACACCAGCAGCGGCGCGATCAGCAGCTTGACCGCGACGGCGGCCAGCACCGGGCGGCTGGGCTTCAGGGCGCCCCAGGGAATCGACAGGCCGAGCGTGAACAGCATGACCGGGATGGTGGCCTGGCCGATGAACTTGGCCGCCTTGATCAAGGGCGCGACGTCGATGCCGGACAGATTCACCGCGAAGCCGAGCACGAAGCCCCACATGGGCGGCAGCGACAGCATGGTGCGCAGCAGACTTTGGCCCTGGCCGCCTTCATGGCCCAGACGGGTGGCGATCCAGACGCCGAAGGTCCACACCAGCGGCGTCGAGGCCAGCACGTCGGCGAAGGCGGCGTAGCTGCCGCCAATGTCGCCATACAGGAAGGTCAGCGTCGGGTAGCCCATGAACAGCACGTTGCCGAACACGCCGGCGAGCAGGATGGCGGCGCGCGTCTCTCGCGCCAGGCCGCGCCCTAGCCGGCTGTGCCAGAGCAAGGGGTAGAGCAGCGCGAAGCTGAAGCCGATGCCGGCGATGGTCAGCAGCGGCACGGTAAGCATTTCGCGGCTGATTTCGGCCTGCGCCGACAGCGCGAACAACAGCGGCGGCGCGAACACGTCGATCACCAGCCGGTTCAGGTTGACGCGCAGCGGGTCGGCCGGAAATTGCGGCCGGAAGCGGACCCAGAGACCGCCGGCCGCGACCAGCAGCGCGATCGGCAGCCAGACCTGGAGCAGCAGTTGGAGCAGGAAATCCGGACTCATGGCAATGCGGGTTGGTGTGCGGAACTTCAGCCCAGACGGGTCAGTACCGCCGCGAATTCGAACAAGCCGTTCGGATGCCCGACGCGACCCGCCTCGCCTTCCGGCCAGCGCCAGCTCGCAGCGGGAAACAGCGCGCGCATGTCCGGCAGGGCGCAGTGGTAGGGCGGCCCGCCGGGGCGCTCGGTCTGCATGAACAGCGCGAACAATTTGCCGCCGGGGCGCAGCCAGGAAAACAGTTGCTGTTCGTAAGCCGCCCAGTGGCCGGGGTCCAACGCGCACAGACAGGTTTGCTCGTAGATCGCATCGAACGGTTGCGCCGGATGCCAGGCCAGCGCATCGGCGCAGACCCGTTCGGCATCGACGCCGGCCGCGCTCAACTCGTCGGCCAGATGTGCCAGCGCGCTCGGCGCGATATCCAGCGCCGTGACCTGAAAGCCGCGCCGCGCCAGTTCCAGCGCTTCATGGCCGTGGCCGCAACCGGGGATCAACACACGCCCAAACCCCGGCCCGGCCGCCAGTTCGCCGTCCTCGATCCAGCCCAGCAATGCCGGACTGACCGCACCGCGATCCCACGGGATGGCGCGGGCGCGGTATTTCTCTTCCCAGTGGCTCATTCCCAGGGTTTCGTGATCCAGGGGTTGTAGGGCTGCTCCTTGATCGGCGGCGGCGCCAGCGTTTCCTTCAATTTCTCCTTCAGGCTGTTTTTCAGGTCTTTTTCCAGTTGGTCGATCAGGTTGTCCATGTAATGGCCACTTTCCTTCTTCAGTCGCACCAGCAGGATTTCCAGCTTGAAGGCGAGATCGGGCGGCAGCACGACTTCTTCATCCTTGAACGAGGCCATGACCGATTCCTTCATGTACTGGAACAGCAGGCTGAGTTCTTCTTCGGTGAAGTAATTGCGCAGTGAACGGCCGAGGTCGGACAGCGTTGGCGCGGGTGGCTTGGTCGCCTTGGGTTCGGCGGCTTCGGATGGCGCGGGCTCGGGTGCGACCCCGTTCATTGATTTGCCGTTTCTTGAAGGCGTGGCGGGCTCGATCTGGGCGGGCGGGCTGGCCATGCTGTCCGGTGAACTCGACACGCTCGGCGGCGCGCCGTTGCCCGCTTGCAACTGGGCGTGAACGGGGGTTGCCAGGCAGGCGAACAGCGTCGCGAGCAGCAGCGGGAAGGGTCGTAACAATTTACGGATCATGGCGGTCACCATTGGTGAAGAGCTTTGATGGTAGCAAGCCAGACTCGATTGCGCGCCAGTAGTTGCCGAAGGTATCAGTGGCGGCAGGCTCAACTGCGTCCCTGAGGTTTGGCTTCGGGCAGCGGCGCCAGCAGGGCGCGCAGATCGGATTCGCCGAATTTGCTCAGTGCGGCGGCGTCCTCGCTCAGCACGCCGGCAGCAAGTTCGGCCTTCTTTTCCTGCAAGGCGAGTATCTTTTCCTCGATGCTGCCGGCGACCACCAGCTTGTAAACGAACACCTTGTTCTTCTGACCGATGCGGTGCGCCCGGTCGGTGGCCTGGTTTTCCACCGCCGGGTTCCACCACGGGTCGTAATGGATGACCGTATCGGCAGCGGTCAGGTTGAGGCCGACGCCGCCGGCTTTCAGGCTGATCAGGAAAATCGGCACGCCTTCGTCCTGGAAGCGGCGGATAACGCCCTCGCGATCCTGCGTATTGCCGGTCAGCATGACGTAGCCAAGGCCAAGCTTGACCAGTTCCTGTTCGATCAGGTCGAGCATCGAGGTGAACTGCGAGAACACCAGCACCCGGCGACCTTCATCGACCAGTTCCGGCAGCATGTCCATCAGTTGATCGAGCTTGGCGCGTTCCTTCACCTTTGCCGCGCTGTCGAGCTTGACCAGACGCGGGTCGCAACAGACCTGGCGCAGCTTCAGCAACGCATCGAGGATGACGATGTGGCTGCGCGCAAAGCCCTTGTCGGCGATAGCCTCGCGCACCTTTTCGTCCATTGCGCTGCGCACCGTTTCGTACAGGTCGCGTTGCGCGCCATCCAGTTCCACCGTGCGCACGATGATGGTTTTTTCCGGTAGTTCCTTCGCCACGTCCTCCTTGCGCCGACGCAGGATGAATGGCCGCACGCGCGCCGCGAGCAGGTCGCGGCGGCCGCTGTCGCCGTGTTTCTCGATCGGGGTACGCCAGGTCTTGGTGAATGATTTGTTGTCGGCCAGAAAGCCCGGCAGAAGAAAATCGAACTGCGCCCAGAGTTCGCCCAGATGGTTTTCCAGCGGCGTGCCGGTGAGGCACAAACGATGCCGCGCGTGCAGCTTGCGCACTACCTGGGCGGCGTGGCTGGCGGCATTCTTCACCGTCTGCGCCTCATCCAGAATGAGCAGGTGATATTCCTGTTTGGCCAGTATTTCCTCGTCGCGCCAGAGCAGCGGGTAAGTGGTCAGCACGATGTCGTGCTCGGCGATCTGGTCGAAGCGCTCGGCGCGTTCCTTGCCATGCAGCGACAGCACGCGCAGCGCCGGTGCGAAGCGTTCCGCCTCGCGCTTCCAGTTGAAGATCAGCGAGGTCGGCAGAATCACCAGGCAGGGCCGATCCATGCGCCCGGCTTCCTTTTCCAGCAACAGATGCGCCAGCGTCTGCGCGGTCTTGCCCAGGCCCATGTCGTCAGCCAGGATGCCGGCGAGATTGTGCTCGCGCAGGTATTGCAGCCAGGCCAGGCCTTCGAGCTGGTAAGGGCGCAGGGTCAGCGCAAAACCGGCGGGCGGCTCGGCGGGATGAATGCCGTCGCTGTGTTGCAGATCCTTCGCCAGCCGGGTCACCGCGTCGGCGCCCTTGAACTGCCAGCGTTGCATGTCAGCCATGCTCGCCGCCATCGTGGCAAGGCGCGGCGCATCCAGCCTGGACAAGCGCAGTTCACCGTCGCCGGGCGGCTTGTCGAACAGATCGATCAGGGTCAGCGCCAGCGGCTTGATGCGTCCGGCTGGCACACGCAGGCGCGAACCGGAGGGCGTGGTCAGGATTACCGCCGCCTTGTCCGGCATGGCCTTGACCTTGACCGCGTCGAGCCAGCGCCCATCGCTCTTGAACAGGTCGTACAGCAGCGGCGCCAGGGGCAGACGCTGGCCCTGCACCATGACGCCCATGTTCAGATTGAACCAGCCGCCGGCATCCTCGCTCAGTTCCGCATCCCACTCGTCGGCTTCCAGCACCAGATGCCGGAACGCGGCGGCAACCTGAATCTGCCAGCCGGCATCGCGCAACGCGGGCAGATGCTCGGCCATGAATTCCGGCCAGTGCGACGGGCTTTCCAGACCATAGATATTGGGCGGGCGCGGCCGGCTGGCATACAGCGTGTTGGGCGGCACATGCGCGACGCCATGGCTCTCCAGTTCCCGCAGCCAGCCCTTTTCCTCGGCCGGCCGGCGTTTAACGCGCACCGTCTCGCCGCTGGCGGTGGTGACATATTCCTGTTTGCCATGCACTTCAAGACGCACTTCACCGTACTGGAAAGCCGGCAACAGGTAATCGAATTTGCGCTCGCTGTAACCGTAGCGACGAAAGCGCCCGACATCGAGCACATCGAGCGTATCCATGCTCAGAATGGGCACGGGCGGAGTGTCAATGACGCGCAGATCGGGCGCAGCCGGCGCCGGCAACTGCGGCGCCAGCTCGGCCAGCGTGCTGGCCACCAGCGGCACCTCCGCCGGGTTCAGCACCGGTATGGCAAGAATCCGCGCCACCTGGCTGGCCGGAAAATCGAGTTGCAGCAGGCCGATTTCGCGCCGCTCGTTATCCAGATACCAGATGTCGTCCAGCGCCAACGTCGTATTGATGGCGGGTTCGGACTGCAATTCCGGCGCCACTCCGCCGTCCTGCTCGTAGCGCCAGTTCAGTCTGGCCGCGCGCGGCTCGCCGATGCTGAACGGCTGCGAACCGCCCTGATCGGCCAGCAGCCGACCGCTGGTCAGCATGTATTTCAGGGTTTCTTCGCCGGCGCGGCCAAGCAAGGGAAAGTCCAGGCTGTAGCGCGCCTTCGAACGATGCGCCCAGAGCAGACGCAGGATGACCAGATCTTCTTCGTTGATGAACCTGGGCGGCTGAATCAGTGCACGCTCGACATTGCTCCATTCGGTCAGGGCGCCGAGCGGCATCCCCTGTTCATCACGCCGCGCCTTGACGAAACGCACCGACCAGTCGCGGCCGCTGTCGCCTGCGGAATAAAGCACGTAGAACAAGGCTTCGCGCACGGCGCTGGACTTGCCCGGCTTCTTGCCCGGCTTTCTGGCCTCCGGAACCTGCAGCGATTCGCGGAACGAATCGAGCCAGTCCAGCACGTCCGTGCGCACCTTCGGCTGCGCCTTGCCCTGATCGAGCAGATGCAGCATCACCGCCGCTGCATGCTTGCACATCCAGCCCACCGGACAACTGCACCCCGCCACCGCGCGCGGTCTGCCCTGCTTGTCGAGGTCGATGCCGATTGCGACACGGTAAGGAAACGGCCCGTTGCCCTGCACGCTGGCGGTCACCCGGGGCGGCTTCACCTCCAGATGACTGACCGAGTCGAGATAACCCTGCGCTTTCGCTATTTCATGATCGCCAAACCAGCGAGTGACATCGGCAAGGGTGAATTCAGGCAGGCGGGACATATGTTTCGAGACGACGAAAGAGGCCGGCGGAATGCGGGCCAAGCGGCGGATTCTAACTTGCCGCGCGGGTGTTGAAAGGATTCGCGGCGAACGTGGTGTCACTGTCGGAATTCCGTCTACCCGGACAAGGTTTCGCCGCCCTGTATCCCCGGCTTCGCTGACGCCCCGCGCCAATGCGCGGTTTTCCGACCATCTCGGTGCCTGACTGGTCAGGCACGCTAGTTGCAATGCCATGGTGGACAACTGGAAACCACCATGACCATCAACCTGACCCCACGCCTGACCATCCGAATCCGGAGAGCGACCGATGCCGAGAATCACATCGTCCGCACTCAGACGCGTCGCCTGTCGATCACCAGCCTGTCATTTATGAGACTGGAAGTGATGGTGTTCAAGTACCGCGTGAAATGAACCGCCGGGCATAAGTTTTGCTTGATCTATAGTTTTATTGAAGGAGTGCAACATGACGCTGAATTTGACTCCCCACCTGACCATCCTGGTTCGCAAGGCGGTCAACACTGCAAGCCATGTCATCCACACGCAGACACGGCGATTGACGATCACCAGCCTGTCCTTCCTGAAGATGGAAGTGATGGTGCTCAAGTACCGCGTGAAATGATCAATCGGGCTGCCAGCCCGCCGCCTTCACGATCCGCCAGTTCGATTTTCCAGCCGTAGGCATCGGCCAGTTGCCGCGCGATCGCCAGGCCCAGACCGCTGCCGCCCGCTTCGCGGCTGCGGGAAGTTTCCAGACGGGTGAACGGTCTAAACACCGCCTCGCGCTGATCGGCGGGAATGCCGGGGCCTCGATCCAGCACCGCGATGCGCACCGTGTCTGCACCGCATTCCAGTTCCAGTGTCACCGCTTCACCGGCGCCATAACGGCGCGCGTTTCCGAGCAGATTGCCGATGATGCGGCGCAGCGCCGCCTCCCCGACTCTGACCTGGCAAGGCGTGCCGGCCTGCCATTCGATAGGCCCCAATAACGCCGCCTGCGCGGCGAGTTCGTCGAGCACTCGGGTCAGATCGCACTCATGCAGCGCTTCCAGCTTGAGCGAGCGAGCGAACACCAGCATGTCGCTGATCAGGTGGTTCATTTCATCGAGGTCGTGTTCCATGCGCGCGACCAGATCCGGGTCGCCGCCCTCCAGCAAGGACAGCGCCAGCCGCATGCGCGTGATCGGCGTGCGCAGATCGTGGCTGACGCCGGCCAGCAGCACGGTACGGTTTTCCAGCAAGGCCTGCACTTCTTCCGCCATGCGATTGAACGCGACAGTCAGTTCGCGCAGTTCGCGTGCGCCGGTTTCCGGCAGCAGTTCCGGCGCGCGGCCCTGGCCGACCTCGCCCGCCTTGCGGGCCAGACTTTTCATGCGCTGGCTGGCCTGGCGCACCATGAACAGCGCGGTCAGCACGGTCAGCAGGGCGCCGAGCAGGAACACGCCGATCGCCGCCAGCGGCGCTTTCAGCGCATAACGCTGACGGTCGAAGCCGACGCGCAGCAGTTTGTCGGCGACCTGGATTTCCAGCCAGTCCCAGTTCGGATCGTCGGCGCGCTTCAGCGTGATGTTCTGTTTGGCGCGGCGACTCAGCGCGGCGGCGATCAGCTCGCCGAAATAGTTTGGCACCGCTGCGTGCGGCAAACGCGTCCGCACCTCGGCCAGTTCCAGATCGTGGCTGAAAGCCAGTTCCATCTCGTAATCGGCACGCGTTTGCGGCGGCAATTCGACCCAGGTTTGCGCCGAAAGCAGAATTTTCGCCGCCAGATCGTCGGCCGAACGCACCGCCAGCGGCTGAATCACCATGAACCAGACAACACCGAAGGCGATCGCCTCGAACACCAGGAACGCAGCCAGCAACGCAGCGGCGGTGCGCCCGAACAGGGTTTCCGGCAGCAGTTTCAAACCGACTTGCCCTTCGGCGAGAACAGATAGCCCTGCCCCCAGACCGTGCGGATGTAGACCGGATTGGCCGGATCGTCCTCCAGCTTCTTGCGCAGCCGGGTTACCCGCACATCAATGGAACGATCGAATGGATCGCGTTCATAGCCTTTCAGGCTGTCCATGATCTGATCGCGCGAGAGCGCGCGGTTGGGCCGTTCGACGAACAGCTTGAGCAAGGTGAATTCGGCCTGCGACAACGGAATTTCGACACCATCGCGCGACAGTGCCTGCGCCGCCAGATCGAGCGCGAACGGGCCGAATCGGTACACCTCGCCGGCATCCTGGGCGCCGCCGCCGGCGTGACTGCCGACACTGCCACGGCGCAGCACGGCGCGGATGCGGGCCAGCAATTCACGCGGATTGAACGGCTTCGGCAGGTAATCATCGGCTCCGACTTCGAGGCCGACGATGCGGTCGATATCCTCGCCGCGCGCCGACAGCATGATCACCGGCACATCGCGTGCGGCCTTGACGCGACGGGTCAGACTGAGGCCATCCTCGCCCGGCAGCATCAGATCCATGACGATCAGGTCGGGCGTGAGCACGGCCAGGCGCTCGTCCATTTCCTTGCCGTCACGCGCGGTGGTGACGCGCATGCCCTGTTTGGCAAGATAATCGGCCAGCAGATCGCGAATGCCGCCATCGTCGTCCACGATCAATACATTCGGGGTGTCGTCCGGGTTGTGATTCAAAACCTTGTCCTCGCAATAAGCGCGGCAGGGTCGCAGGATGCCGAAACCCCCGCGACTCCGCCGCCGAAACACTTTGTTACAAATCAGCCCGCCCCGGAAACCCCGGTGTTACGCCCGCCGCCTAGCATGAAACCCATGGAAAGGAGAAAACCATGACCCCCAGAACCATCAAGTTGTTGAGCGCGCTGCTGTTGACGCTGGCAACTTTACCCGCACTCGCCGATCAAGCCGATAGCGCGCTGTTCAATCAGGCCTTCGGCAAGCTGGCGCAGTCGAGTTCGGAAGAACGGCGGGCGCTGCGCGAGCGCTGGGAACAGGCCAGCCCGGAAGAACGCATCCGGATGCGTCAGTTCATTCAGGACCGCGTGCGCCAACTGCCGGCGCCGGCGCGGGAAGCGCTGCGCATGCCTTTCTCCGGCGGCTCGCGGGAAGACAGTTACAGCCAGGACGGCAATCCGCCAGCGGACAGCAGTTTCGGCTTTGGTTTTGAAAGACGTCGTTCTGAAGAAAATCGGCCAGAGCGTTCCAACTGGCAAGGCAATCGTCGCAATGATCGCGACGACCGCCGCTAACCTGAACTCATTGAAGGAGATACATCATGCGATCCACCAGCAAAATCGTCGTCCCGGCCCTGATGCTCGCGCTGATCAGCGCAACCCCCAGTCTGGCCGGCAATGCTTCATCCAGAGCGGGTTATCAGGACACCGCCCGCGTCATCGCCAATACACCGGTCTACGAGAGCGTCAACGAACCCCGGCGCGAATGCTGGGAAGAAAAGGTCGGCTACGAACGCGTCGAGGAACGCAGCCCGAGCGACCATAACGTCGGCGGCGCGATCGTCGGCGGCATACTCGGCGGTGTCGTCGGCAACAGCATCGGCAAGGGCGATGGCCGCAAGGCGGCAACCGCCATCGGCGCCGCAGTAGGCGCCTTGACCGGCGACAAGTACGGCGCCAACAACCGACGCGATTACCGCGACGAGCCGCGCGGCGATGCGCGCCCGGTCTACGAACAACGCTGCCGCGAGGTTGAGAACTGGACTCGCAAGCTGACCGGATACAACGTCACTTACCGCTACCACGGCCGGGAGTACAGCGCCTTCCTGCCGTATGACCCGGGCTACAGCGTGCGCGTCAATGTCAGCGTCAGTCTGGCTGATCAGTAATGCCTCGATCCAGGAGTTCGTGGGTGCGCCGTGCGCACCCTACTGGCAAAGAACAACCGGGATAAACCTGCCTGAACCAAACCCTACCCGTTTGGTTCAGGTCGGGCAGAAGGGTAAAGTGCGCACCTTTCCGCAATGACTCAACGGGCACGCCCGGTTTGAAATACGTGATCCTTCGTTTTCTAGTTCTGAGTTTCATCCTGGCCCTTGCCGCCACCGGCGCGCGGGCGTCGCCCGAGACCGATTTCCAGGCCGCGCGCGATGCCTACCAGAAAGGCAAGTTCGAGCGCTTCTACAAGCTGGCCGCCAGATTTCCGGACGATCATCTGCTCACGCCCTACCTCCGTTACTGGCGGTTGAAAGCTGCCGACGCCGCCAACACGGAACTCGAAATTTTCATCCAGCAATACCCCGATACCCCGCTGTCCAACCGCTTGCGTATCGATCTTGCGCGCGCGTATGGCCGTGCCGCCGAATGGCCGGCATTCCTGGAAATCCATGCGGCCATCGTCAAACCTGATCAGGAATTGCGCTGCTACGAGTTGCGCGCCCGCCAGGACAATGTCGCCACCCGGGCCGAGGCGGATGCCACCGGCATCGCGCTCTGGCGCACCGCGCGCGACCTGCCTTCGAGTTGCGAGCCGCTGTTCGACAACCTGGCGGAGCGCGGTCTTCTATCACTGGAAGATCGCCTGGCACGGCTGCGCCTGGCCCTCGATGACGGCAACCTGCGTCTGGCCCGGGAACTGGATGCCAGACTGCCGGACGATGCGCGCATGACGCCAACCGCGCTGAGCGAGGCGCAACGCAATCCACGCGAAATCATCATCGCTGCGGACCCGCAACGGGCGCAAAGAGAAGTCGCCCTGTATGCGCTGACCCGGATCGCAAAGGATTCGCCGGAAGAAGCTTCCGCATTGTGGGAACAGCATCGCGCCAATTACTCCCCCTCGGAACAACGCTATGGCTGGGGCCAGATCGGGCTGCATGCCGCGCGAAGACATGACAGCCGCGCCCTGGACTGGTTTCAGCGCGCCAGTGGCGGCGCCAGCGAAGCGCAGACGACCTGGAAAGTGCGCGCCGCGCTGCGGGCGGGCAACTGGGTCGAAGTGTTTCGCGGCATCGACACGATGCCTGAACCGCTGCGCAACGAAGCCGTCTGGCGTTACTGGAAAGCGCGCGCCTTGAAGGAATTGAAAGCGACCTACCCGGCAAACCTGTTGTTCGCCAAGTTGTCTCGCGAGATTCATTACTACGGCCTGCTCGCCGAAGAAGAACTTCCCGCCAAGCTGGAAGCGCGCCCGGCCGATTACAAAGTGACGCAGAACGACCTGAAAGCGGCCGAATCCCATAGCGGCCTCCAGCGCGCACTTCTGTTGCGCAAGCTGGGCGACAGCGGCAACG
Source organism: Tepidiphilus sp. J10 (assembly GCA_945897955.1). Classification (GTDB taxonomy): domain Bacteria; phylum Pseudomonadota; class Gammaproteobacteria; order Burkholderiales; family Thiobacillaceae; genus PFJX01. The sequence goes on from CAMDGQ010000022.1 coordinate 30,087, forward strand.
CCTCGGCGGAATGGGACTGGGCGCTGCGCAACATGGACGACCGTGCCCTGCTGGCAGCAGCCGAGTTGGCGCGGCGCAACAACTGGAATGACCGCGCCATCATGACTGCCGAAAGGACGCGGGATGAACATGATTTCGAATTGCGCTACATCGCCCCCTATCGCGACCTCGCCAGCGCCTACGCACAGGAAAACGGCCTTGATGAAGCCTGGGTTTACGGCCTCATGCGGCAGGAATCGCGCTTCATTGACTACGCCCGTTCCGGCGTCGGCGCGCAGGGTCTGATGCAGATCATGCCGGCCACCGCAAAATGGATATCGCGCCAGCTCGGCCTGGGCAAGAACGCCCATGCCGGCGTCGGCAAACCGGAAACCAACATCCGCTTCGGCACCTACTACCTCAAGCACATCTTCGACTCGCTCAGCCAATCGCCCGTGCTTGCCACCGCCGGCTACAACGCCGGCCCCGGCCGCGCGCGCAGATGGCAGGCCGAGACACCGCTGGAAGGCGCGATCTATGTCGAAAACATCCCCTTCCTGGAAACCCGCGAATACGTCAAGAAAGTGCTCGCCAACGCCATGTTCTATCGCAGCCGCTTCGGCGGCGTATCGCAGCCACTAAAGGAACGGCTGGGCGTGATACCGGCCCGGGTAACTGCACAACAACCGGCAATGCCGCTTGCAGAAGGCACGCTCGGCGCCGACGTGGCGCAACAGTAGCCACCCAAACGGACGGCGGTGAGTTTGCCGCGCCAGCTTGCATACCCCGCTGGCGTCGCATATACGGGAGGAACAACCTTCATCGCAACGCACTTCTCCCCCACTTTCAGCGTATTTCTGATCCCTGCACATCCTCGCCCCTCGAATACCTACGGATTCACCCAGGGATTGAGAATCTGAACGCCGGTTGGCTCAAAGTCGGCGACATTGCGGGTCACGACGGTCAGTCCGTGGCAAAGGGCCGTAGCAGCGATCAGCGCATCCCGATCCGCGCGCGGGTCAGGGACATGCAGTCTGGCGCAACGCTGCGCGACAAGCGTATCGACCGCCAGAATACGGCCGGCGAAGGCAGGCAGAACGTGATCGTTCAGCCAGATGCGCAGCATTCCGCCTTGCGCCGGATCGCGTCGCTCGACCAGAAGCACGCCAGTTTCCAGTTCCAGAATGGTGATGGCAGACAAGAACAGGCCCAGTGGCGGGACGCTGGCGGCCCACGCCACCACATTGCCATCTGCTTTACCGGACCTGGCCTTGCGAAGTTCGGAAACAACTTTGGTATCGAGCAAGTACATCAACTGAAGTCCGCCGGCCGTTGGAAGTTACCCTCCAGGCGCGGTGGCTCGAATTCGATGTCACCCACGCCCGGCATCGACAACAGGTCAACGATGCTGGCGTTTCCTCCGGCCAGTTTCTGGTAGTCCTCAAAGGTCAGCAGAACATGTGCGGGCCTGCCTCGGTCGGTAATGAATACCGGACCTTCCCTGGCCGCCTTTTTGGCGCCACTGGTATCCTGATTGAAATGCCGGCTGGAGACTGTCGTGATGGTCATGTCAGTGTTCCCAAAAATATGTAGTCACGTTACTACAACATATAAATGAGAGACAAGCTTGCTGTCATTGATCCATCCAGTGAAATTGCCACAGTCGGCTTACGGGCACCGTGTCGAATTCACACAATCGGCCAGGAGCGGAAGTTCGTCCTCGCCGGTAAGCTGACATTCAAAGGTCAACTTCGCTCTGAAACCTGCCGGTTGACCTTCGGAAGCAACTCGGCCTGAACGGCCGTTGCTCGGGCATATAGAATCGGGCTGAAATCTACTGCTTACCTGTCTCTCAGGCCGCAGGGTATCTACTAAAGCCAGAACGATTCACAACTCAAGTCACTGCCACCTACGGTGGAATGACCAAAGAAAACGCATTGAACCAGGAATACCCTCATGACCAGCATCCAACAACGTGCCGAACTGCAGCGCCGCATTTGGCAGATCGCCAACGATGTCCGTGGCGCTGTTGACGGCTGGGATTTCAAGCAGTACGTGCTGGGCGCCCTGTTCTACCGCTTCATCAGCGAAAACTTTGCGGCCTACATCGAAGGCGGTGACGACAGCGTCCACTACGCAGGGCTTGCCGATGTGGTCATCACGCCGGAAATCCGGGACGACGCCGTCAAGACCAAGGGCTACTTCATCTTCCCCAGCCAGTTGTTTGCCAACGTGGCTGCCAGGGCCAACACCAACGAAAGCCTGAACGCCGACCTGGCCAAGATCTTTTCTGCCATTGAAGCCTCTGCCATGGGCTACCCGTCGGAGCGTGACATCCGAGGCCTGTTTGCCGACTTCGACACCACCAGCAACCGCCTGGGCAACACGGTCAAAGACAAAAATGCCCGCCTGGCCTCCGTGCTCAAAGGCGTGGCCGATCTGGACTTTGGCCACTTTGACGACAGCAGTTTTGAAGCCCACCAAATCGACCTGTTTGGCGATGCCTACGAATTCCTCATCTCCAACTACGCCGCCAACGCCGGCAAGTCCGGCGGCGAGTTTTTCACGCCGCAGCACGTGTCCAAGCTGATTGCCCAGCTTGCCATGCACAAACAAACCAGCGTCAACAAGATTTACGACCCGGCCTGCGGCTCCGGTTCGCTGCTGCTGCAAGCCAAGAAGCACTTCGATGCACACATCATTGAAGACGGCTTTTTCGGTCAGGAACTCAACCACACCACCTACAACCTGGCGCGGATGAACATGTTCCTGCACAACGTCAACTACGACAAATTCAACATCCAGCTGGGCGACACCCTCACCGAGCCCCACTTTGGCGATGACAAACCGTTTGACGCCATCGTCTCCAACCCGCCGTACTCGGTGAAATGGAAAGGCTCGGACGACCCCACCCTGATCAACGACGATCGCTTTGCCCCGGCCGGCGTGCTGGCGCCCAAGTCCAAAGCCGACTTTGCCTTTGTGCTGCACGCGCTCAGCTACCTCTCCAGCAAAGGCCGCGCCGCCATCGTCTGCTTCCCTGGCATCTTTTACCGGGGCGGGGCCGAGCAAAAGATCCGCCAATACCTGGTGGACAACAACTATGTGGAAACGGTGATTTCTCTGGCGCCCAACCTGTTTTACGGCACCACCATTGCCGTGAACATTCTGGTGCTGTCCAAACACAAGACCGACACCACCACCCAGTTCATCGACGCCAGCGGCCTGTTCAAGAAAGAGACCAACAACAACGTGCTGCTGGACACGCACATCGACCAGATCATGGCGGTTTTCGACAGCAAGGCGAACGTGGATCACTTCGCCCAGTCCGTGCCGTTCGAAAAGGTGGCTGCCAACGACTACAACCTGTCGGTCAGCAGCTATATCGACGCCAAGGACAACCGCGAGGTGGTGGACATAACCAAGCTCAATGCCGCGCTGAAAACCACAGTTGCCAGGATCGATAAACTGCGCGCGGAGATTGATGCCATTGTCGCGGCGATCGAGGGCGAGGAGCTGGAGGCATGAGCAGCGTGAACTACTTGGAAAAGCTGCTGGATGGCGCTGGGGTGGAATGGACAGTATTGGGGGATGTGCGCTTTGTTGAAGTAGCGAATGCCGCAAGAATGCCAGTGAAAGCTTCGCTACGTGTATCCGGGGAAACGCCTTACTACGGGGCAAACAATATCCAGGATTATGTGGATGGCTACACACATATTGGCGAATACGTACTGATCGCAGAAGATGGATCAGCAAGTCTGGAAAATTACTCCGTTCAATACGCAACCGGAAAATTCTGGGCAAATAATCACGTGCATGTTGTTCGTGGCAAGCAGGGGCTAAGCACAAGGCTTCTATACCATTATTTGCGTACTGTTGATTTCATTCCGTACTTGCCTAACAAAGACAGATCAAAACTAACAAAAGGGGAGTTGGTAAAGATCCCCATCCCCATCCCCTGTCCAGAAAACCCCAAGAAATCGCTTGAAATTCAAGCTGAAATCGTCCGCATACTGGACACCTTCACCGAGCTTACAGCCGAGCTTACAGCCGAGCTTACAGCCCGAAAAATTCAATACAAGCACTATCGCGACGAGCTGTTGCGCTTTGAAGACGGAAACGTCGAATGGAAAGCGCTGAGAGAGATTGGTGAATTTATCCGCGGAAAGCGTTTCACCAAGGCTGATTATGTCGAAGAAGGAATCCGTGTCATCCACTACGGCGAGATCTACACACGGTACGGCGTGTTTACAACGCATGCACTTTCTCAGGTCAGAAACGATATGGCGAAATCGCTCCGCTACGCAGAATCGGGTGACGTCGTGATAACTGACGTCGGGGAGACCGTGGAAGATGTTGGCAAAGCTGTTGCATGGCTTGGTGACGAAAGGGTTGCCATTCACGATCACTGCTATGCTTTTCGGCATTCAATGAACCCGAAATTCGTTTCCTATTGCATGCAAACAGCGTCGTTCATTGCCGAGAAAGCAAAATATGTAGCCAGAACCAAGGTCAATACATTGTTAGTCAATGGTTTTTCCAAGATCGCCATTCCTGTCCCCTACCCTGATGACCGAGAAAAGTCACTTGCGGAGCAGGCTCGCATCGTCGGCATTCTCGATAAATTCGACGCTCTGACCAACTCTATCAGCGAAGGCTTGCCTCGAGAAATTGAGCTGCGCCAGAAGCAATTCGAGCATTTCCGCAATCTCCTTTTGAACTTCCCAAAGTCGGTAGAGATGTCAGCTTGACATGAGAAAGACGCTGACCGAAATCGCCCAGCAGTTAAAAAGCACCGGTAAGAAGGTGCAACTGATCTATGCCTTCAACGGTTCGGGCAAGACACGCCTGTCGCGGGAATTCAAGCAGCATATTTCGCCGAAAGTGGAGGGCGAAGAGGAGCCGTCGTCAGAGTTGGCTGACAAGAAGATTCTCTACTACAGCGCGTTCACAGAAGATCTGTTCTATTGGAAGAACGATCTGGAGCGGGACGCTGAACCCAAGTTGGTCATCCAACCCAACGCGTTCACCCGTTGGGTGCTTGAAGAGCAGGGTCAGGACCAGAGCATCACCGCCACTTTTCAGCACTACACTAGCGAGAAGTTGACACCACATTTCAGTGCGGATTTTTCGTCGGTCAGCTTTTCGTTTGAGCGCGGCAACAACGAGCAAGAGCCGAATATCAAGATTTCCAAAGGCGAAGAAAGCAATTTCATCTGGAGTGTTTTCAATGCCCTGCTGGAACAGGTGATTTCCGAGCTGAACATCGCAGAAAGTGCAAACCGCTCCACCGATGCGTTCAACAATCTGGAGTACGTTTTCATTGATGACCCGGTCAGCTCACTTGATGAAAACCACTTGATCGAGTTGGCGGTCAACGTGGCAGGGTTGATCAAGTCCAGTCAATCCGACCTCAAGTTCATCATCACCACGCACAGCCCGCTGTTCTACAACGTGCTGTTCAACGAGTTCAGCAACAAAGCTTGCTACATGCTGGAGCGTCTGGATGACGGGAGTTTCACGCTGAAGGAAAAGCACGGGGACTCCAACAAAAGCTTTTCCTACCATCTGCACCTGTTGCAGACCATTGAGCAGGCCATTGCCGATCAAAAAATAGAGCGCTACCACTTCACACTATTGCGCAATCTTTACGAGAAAACAGCCGGTTTTTTGGGCTATCCGAAGTGGTCTGAGCTTTTGCCAGATGACAAGCAGCTTTACTACAGCCGAATCATCAACTTCACCAGCCACAGCACGCTGTCGAATGAGGCCATGGCGGTGCCGACGCCCGCAGAACAGGCGACCGTCAAGCTGCTGACGGATCACCTGAAAAGCCGCCATGCTTTCTGGCAATCGCAGGGAGCCTGACCTCATGAGCGACATCACCCACCACACCGACTACCGCCAGGCGCTGGCGGCGATCAAGCAGCGCATCCAGACCTCGCAAACTCGTGCCGTGCTGGCAGTGAATGCCGAGCTGCTGGGCCTGTACTGGGATATAGGCCGCCAGCTGGACGCCTGGCAGCGCGAACGCGCCTGGGGTTCGGCGGTGGTGGGGCAAATGGCGCTGGACTTGCAGGCCAGCTACCCCGGCATGAAAGGCTTTTCTCGCACCAGCCTGTTTGCCATGCGGCAGTTCTATGCCTTCTTCAGCCCTCAGTTTGAAGTTGTCCCACAGCCCGTGGGACAAATGCCCTGGGGTCATGTGCGCACCCTGCTGGCATGACAAAAAAGGATAAAAGATGTCCAAGCACCAGCTGACCTTGCGCGATCAAACGACTGAATTTTTGCTCTATACCGCACCCAATGGCGCCATCAAGGTCGAGGTATTGCTCAGCAATGAGAGCATCTGGCTGACCCAGAAACGCATGGCCGAGTTGTTTGGTGTGGGCATACCGGCCATTTCCAAACACCTGAAAAACATCTTTGAGAGCGGTGAACTGGTGGAAGAAGTGGTTATTTCCGTTTTGGAAACAACCACCGAGCACGGTGCGGTGGATGGGCTGACCCAAACCCAAAAAGTCAAGTACTACAACCTGGATGCCGTGATTTCGGTCGGCTACCGGGTGAATACGGCGCAGGCCACGCAGTTTCGTATCTGGGCCACTCAGTTGATCAAGGAGTACATCATCAAGGGCTTTGCCATGGATGATGAGCGGCTCAAAAATGGCCGCTACTTTGGAAAAGACTATTTCCGTGAACTGCTGGAGCGGGTGCGCTCCATTCGCGCCAGTGAGCGAAGAATTTATCAGCAGATCACAGATATTTTTGCCGAATGCAGCATTGACTACGACCCAAAATCTGAAACCACCCGCTTGTTCTACGCCCATGTGCAGGACAAGTTTCATTTTGCGATCACTGGCCATACATCGGCAGAAATCATTGCATTGAACGCCAATGCCAGCAAACCCCTGATGGGCATGAGCACGTACAAAAATGCGCCGGACGGTCGCGTGCTGAAGTCTGATGCAGTGGTCGCCAAGAATTACCTGAGTGAAGCCGATATCAAGAAGCTTGAGCGTGCCGTGTCTGCTTTTTTTGATTACATCGAGGGCATTATTGAGCGGCGCAGCACCTTCACCATGGAGAGCTTTGCCGACAGCGTGGACAAATTTCTCTCCTTCAATGAATACCGGATTCTAGAGGGATATGGAAGCATCACTCGCCAGCAAGCAGAGCAGAAAGCCTTTGCAGAGTACGAAAAATTCAATCGGCAACAGCGCATCGAGTCGGACTTTGACCGCGAAGTGAAAAGGTTGCTGAAGGCAAAGGGGGAGAAGGAATGAATGACTACAAGACCATTGCCGAATCCAGAAACTTCATCGTTCTGGACAAATACACCAAGGAATGGAAGGTTGCGGAAAGCTACCAAAGCGAGGGTGATCTGGAGCGAGAGTTCATTCAGGATTTGGTCCGCCAGGGGTATGAAGCGCCGCTGGGCCTGAACACGCCCGAGGCCTTGCTGGCCAATGTACGAGTGCAGTTGCAAGCGCTCAACAACGTGCAGTTTTCAGACGGTGAGTGGCTGCGCTTTGTAGAAACCTGGCTGGACAAGCCCAGCGATGGCATCGTCGAGAAGACTCGCAGGATCCACGACGATTATGTTCATGACTTCGTGTTTGACGATGGGCATATCCAGAACATCTACCTCCTGGACAAGAAGAACATTGCCCGCAACAAGGTGCAGGTCATCAAGCAGTTTGAGCAGGCTGGCACGCATGCCAACCGCTATGACGTGACCATCCTGGTCAACGGTCTGCCGCTGGTGCAGGTGGAACTGAAAAAGCGCGGCGTGGCGATTCGCGAGGCCTTCAACCAGGTGCACCGCTACAGCAAGGAGAGCTTCAACAGCGCGCAGTCCTTGTTCAAGTATTTGCAGCTGTTCGTGATCACCAACGGCACCGACAGCCGCTACTTTGCCAACACCACCCAGCGCAACAAGAACAGTTTCGACTTCAGCATGAACTGGGCGAAGGCGGACAACAGCCTGATCAAAGACCTGAAGGACTTCACTGCCACCTTCTTCCAGAAGGACACACTGCTGAAGGTGCTGCTGCGCTACTCGGTATTCGATACCAGCAACACGCTGCTGGTGATGCGCCCGTACCAGATTGCCGCCACCGAGCGCATTTTGTGGAAGATCAACAGCGCCTGGCAGGCCAAGATCTGGAGCCAGCTGGAAGGCGGCGGCTTCATCTGGCACACCACCGGCTCCGGCAAGACGCTGACCAGTTTCAAGGCGGCTCGCCTGGCCACCGAGCTGGAGTTCATCGACAAGGTGTTCTTTGTGGTGGACCGCAAGGATCTGGACTACCAGACGATGAAGGAATACCAGCGCTTTTCACCGGACAGCGTGAATGGCTCGGACAGCACCGCTGGCCTCAGGCGCAACCTGGACAAGGATGACAACAAGATCATCGTCACCACCATCCAGAAGCTCAACAACCTGATGAAGAGCGAAGGCGATTTGCCCATTTACGGCAAACAGGTGGTTTTCATTTTTGATGAGTGCCACCGCAGCCAGTTTGGTGAAGCACAGAAGAACCTGAAGAAGAAGTTCAAGAAGTTTTATCAGTTTGGTTTTACCGGCACGCCGATCTTTCCGCAGAACGCCCAGGGCGCGGAAACCACCGCCAGTGTCTTTGGCCGTGAACTGCACTCGTACGTGATCACCGATGCCATACGCGATGAGAAGGTGCTGAAGTTCAAGGTGGACTACAACGATGTGCGCCCGCAGTTCAAGGCCATTGAAACCGAGCAGGACGAGAAAAAGCTCAGCGCCGCAGAAAACAAGCTGGCTCTGTTGCACCCCGACCGCATCCGCGAGATCACCCAGTACATCCTGAACAACTTTCGGCAGAAGACCCACCGCCTGCAGTCGGGAGGCAAAGGTTTCAATGCCATGTTTGCGGTGAGCAGTGTGGATGCCGCCAAGCTGTACTACGAGACGTTCAAGGCCTTGCAGAAGGACACCGACAAACCCCTGAAGGTCGCCACCATCTTCTCGTTTGCCGCCAACGAAGAGCAGGATGCGGTGGGCGACATTCAGGATGAAAGCTTCGAGGTGTCGGCCATGGATAGCAGCGCCAAGGAGTTCCTGAGCGCGGCCATTGCGGACTACAACGCGCTGTTCAAAGCCAACTTCAGCGTGGACAGCAACGGCTTTCAGAACTACTACCGCGATCTGGCCAAACAGGTCAAAGCCAAGGAGATTGATCTGCTGATCGTGGTGGGCATGTTCCTGACCGGCTTTGATGCCCCCACGCTTAACACTTTGTTCGTGGATAAGAACCTGCGTTACCACGGCTTGATGCAGGCCTACTCGCGCACCAATCGGATTTTTGACGCCACCAAAACCTTCGGCAACATCGTCACCTTCCGCGATCTGGAGCAGGCGACCATCGACGCCATCACCTTGTTCGGTGACAACAACACCAAGAATGTGGTGCTGGAGAAGAGCTACAAGGAATACATGGACGGCTTCACCGACGTGGTGACGGGTGAGGCGCGGCGCGGTTTTGTGGATGTGGTGAAGGAGCTGGAGCAGCGCTTTCCTGACCCTGCCGCCATCGAGAAAGAGTCCGACAAAAAGGCCTTCGCAAAGCTGTTTGGCGAGTACTTGCGCGTTGAGAACGTGCTGCAAAACTACGACGAATTTGCCAGCCTGAAGGCCTTGCAGAGCGTCGATATGAATGACCAGGCCGCAGTTGAGGCGTTCAAGACCAAGCACTATTTGGATGATGGTGCATTGGCTGCGCTGCAAGAAATCAAAATCCCCTCTGAGCGAAAAATTCAGGACTACCGTTCAACCTACAACGACGTTCGTGACTGGCTGCGGCGGGAAAAGTCTTCTGCCGAAAAAGAGAAGTCCACCATCGACTGGGACGACGTGGTCTTTGAGGTTGACCTGCTGAAGTCTCAAGAAATCAACCTCGACTACATCCTTGAACTGATTTTTGAGAACAACAGAAAGGTCAAAGACAAAGCTGCCCTGGTGGAGGATGTGCGTCGGGTGATTCGCGCGAGCCTGGGCAATCGGGCCAAGGAAAGCCTGCTGGTCGACTTCATCAACCAGACCGACCTGGACCAGATAGGTGACAAGGCCAGTCTGATTGATGCCTTCTTTACCTATGCGCAAGCGGAACAGCAGCGTGAGGCACAAGAGCTGATCAACGCAGAGAACCTGAATGCCGAGGCAGCACGACGCTATATCACTACTTCTCTCAAGCGCGAATTTGCCAGTGACAATGGCACTGAGCTCAACGCCGTTCTGCCCAAGATGAGCCCGCTGAACCCTCAATACCTGACCAAGAAGCAGAGCGTGTTTCAGAAGATCGCTGCGTTTGTAGAGAAGTTCAAAGGCGTCGGTGGGCAGGTCTAATGTGATTGAAGCCTGAGATCGGGTTCGATCGAAAGGATCGGCCCAACTTGAATAGGCTGCAAAGGGACAGTCAACTGGCGTAGGTTTCATTTGCTCCCAATAGCCTCACTGGTCGAGGAGAACTCAGTGGGCTGACTCCCCGAACGACTGCTGTACACAGAAACTTGCCGCTGTAACCCTGAAGTAATCAATGTCGGGTATGGGTCGGAAGTGTGAGTTCGTCAGATCGGGAAGCGGCCGTTCAACGTGATTTTTGGCCGAGTGGCGGGTAACCGACATATTGCCGACAGAGACCGGCTGACACGCCAGAGGCCGGACTGGCTGACAAGCCGGATTTGGCGATCTGGCTGGGCTCGAAGTGCAGCAGCCGTTCAAGTGGCAGCAGTACGAGACGAATTCAGTGAAGCAAGAGTAGCGTGGGCGGGCGGCAAGGAAAATGAGAAGAGCCCCAGTAGATGGGCCAAGCGGAAACGAGCCCATCAGCTCCGGCAATGATTGACCCGCTATCGGTTGGCCCATCCTCCGAGCCGACCGATCGCCATATCAAACAAACTCGACAGTCTGACGCATCGAATTTGAAGCAGCGGGAGCAATGGCTGCAACGGTGTCATGCGGATACTCATAAAATCACGCCAGACTTCCTCCCTGGACACTCCTGATGACCATTCAAAATGTTTGCATACTCGGTGGCGGCGGTTTCGTCGGCCATCATCTGGTCGCGCTGCTGGCGGCGCGCGGCCTCAATGTCCGGGTTCCGGCACGGCGGCGCGAGGCGGTGAAGGATTTGATCGTGCTGCCGACGGTGGAGGTGGTCGAAACCGACATCCACGATCCGGCCAGCCTGGGCAGCCTGTTCAGCGGCATCGACGCGGTGATCAATCTGGTCGGCCTGTTGCATGAATCCGATTCGGGCAAGAACGACGGCCCATCGGCGCGGCGCGGCAGTTTCCAGCACGCGCATGTCGAATTGCCGCGCAAGGTCGTGCAAGCCTGCAAGGCGGCCGGGGTGCCTCGCCTGCTGCACATGAGCGCACTCGGCGCCGACCTGAACTCGCGCAGCGCCTACCAGCGCAGCAAGGCCGCCGGCGAAGCGCTGGTGATGCAGGCCGCCGACGATCTTGCAGTGACCGTGTTCCGGCCATCGGTCATCTTCGGGCCGGGCGACAGCTTCCTGACGATGTTCGCCGATCTGCTCAAACTCGCGCCGGTGGTGCCGCTGGCCGGCGGCAATGCCCGCTTCCAGCCGGTGTTCGTCGGCGATGTGGCGAGCGCTTTCGCCGATGCGCTCGACATGCCGGCCAGCCACGGTCAGGCCTACAACCTGTGCGGTCCCAAGGTCTATACGCTGGCCGAACTGGTGCGTCTGACCGCCGCCAGCCTGGACATGTGCCGGCTCATCGTGCCGCTGGGCGAAACCCGATCCTACCTGTTCGCGCGCCTGATGGAACTGAAGCCGGGCGCGAAGATCATGACCCGCGACAACCATTACGCGATGCTCACCGACAACGTCTGTCCGGACGGATTCCCGGCGCTGTTCGGCCAGCCGACAGCGCTGGAAAGCGTTATCGGCTACCTGAAGGAAGCCGACCCGAGGCGCGGCTACATGGCGTTCCGCACTCGCGCCGGACGCTGAGGCGGCCGGCTTCGCGCATGCGTTTTCCCGCCCACATCCAGGTTTACGTCGTCGGTGGCGCGGTGCGCGACCGCCTGCTCGGCCTGACGGCGGGTTCACCAGGGCATGACCGCGACCATGTCGTTGTAGGCGCCACGCCGGAGGAAATGACCGCGCTCGGATTTCAGCCGGTCGGCAAGGATTTCCCGGTTTTTCTGCACCCGAAGACGCATGAGGAATACGCGCTGGCCCGCACCGAGCGCAAGACCGCACGCGGCTACAAGGGTTTCCAGGTTTACGCGACGCCGGAGGTGACGCTGGAAGAAGACCTGCGGCGGCGCGATCTGACCATCAACGCGATGGCCGAGAACGAGGCCGGCGAACTGTTCGACCCCTACAACGGCCGCGCCGATCTTGACGCGCGCTTATTCCGCCATGTCAGTGCAGCCTTCGCGGAAGACCCGGTGCGCATTCTGCGGGTAGCCCGCTTCGCCGCCCGCTTTGGCGAGTTTTCCGTGGCGCCGGAAACACTGGCCTTGATGCGCGAAATGACCGCCAACGGGGAAGTCGATGCGCTGGTGCCGGAACGCGTCTGGCAGGAACTGGCGCGCGGCCTGATGGAAGCGAGGCCATCGCGCATGTTCCTGCTGCTGCGTTCATGCGGCGCGCTGGCCCGCCTGCTGCCGGAACTCGACCGTCTGTTCGGCGTGCCGCAGAACCCGAAAAGCCATCCGGAAATCGACACCGGCGACCATGTCATGCGCGTCATCGACCAGGCCGCCGCCGCCGCGCGGCCGCTGCCGGTGCGCTATGCCGCGCTGCTGCACGATCTCGGCAAGGGGCTGACGCCGAAGGAGAACTGGCCGAATCACGGCGGCCATGAAGCGGCCGGCGTCGAACTGGTCAAACAGGTCAGCCTGCGCCTGCGCGCCCCGACCGAATGCGCCGCGCTGGCGCAGGTCGTCACGCGCTGGCATGGCCAGGCTCACAATGCCGACAAGATGAATGCGGCCGGATTGCTTGACTTGCTGGAACAGACCGATGCATTCCGCCGGTCGGAGCGGTTCGACGATTTCCTGCATGCCTGCACGGCGGATAGCCAGGGCCGGCCCGGGCATGAAACGCAACCCTTCATCCAGGCGGACCGTCTGCGGCTGGCGCTGTCGGCCGCACGCCGGGTTGACGCCGGCGCAGTGGCGCGACAAGCCGCGCCGGCCGACATTCCTAACGCCATTCACAGCGCTCGCCTGCACCAGATCGCGACCGCGCTGATAACCGACTGAGCAATTGCCATGAGCCTTCTCGATTCCAACCTGGCGCGGATCTTCCCGGCGCTCGCACAACTTCCTGAAACCCTGGCGCGGGAGGTCGAACATCAGATCCTGCCGATTCGCGCGACCGCCGGCGCGACGGTGTTCGATGCAGGTGCCGCCTGCCAGGCGCTGCCGCTGGTACTGAACGGCAGTATCCGGGTCAGCAAACGCGCCGAAAATGGGCGCGAAATTCGCCTCTATGGCGTCAATCCGGGTGAACTGTGCATCGTCACGGTCAGTTGCCTGCTCGGCGCCACTGCGTATCCGGCGACCGGCGTCGCGGAATCGGATGTATCCGCACTGGCGCTGCCGCGCACGCTGTTCATGCGTCTGATCGCGGAACACCCGCCCTTTCGCGACGCGGTATTCAACCTGTTCGCCGATCGGCTGACTGGCTTGATGGAACTGGTCGAGGAAGTGGCGTTTCGCAAACTCGATCAACGCCTCGCCGGCTGGCTGGCGGCGCGCGGTCCGACGATCCTGGCGTCGCACCAGGACATCGCGCAGGAACTGGGCAGCGTGCGGGAGATCGTTTCGCGGCTGTTGAAACAGTTTGAGGATCAGAACCTGGTGCGCCTGCGACGCGAGCGGATCGAGGTGCTCGATCCGCTCGGTTTGAAGAAGGTAGCCGAAGGCGGGTAGTGAATTAATCGGCTGCTTGCCGCAAACCGCGCCGAAGAAATACGTAGGGTGCGCATGGCGCACCCTACATCGTCCGCGACCTGTTGCGTCAGTCCGCCGGCACCAGGCCGGTGCGGATGGCGAAGCGGGTCAGACCGGCAACGTCGTGAATGTTGAGCCGCTGCATGAGTTGCGCGCGATGGCTCTCCACCGTTTTGACGCTGACATGCAACTGGGTGGCGATTTCACGGGTGGCATAACCGCGTGCGATCAGATGCAGGATTTCGCGCTGGCGCGGGGTCAGGCGGTCATCCCGGCGATGGGTCTGGCCCGGTTCCTCGGTACGCAGATAGTCTTCGATCACTACCACTGCGTCCTTCAGATTCGACAACACGGAACGGTGCTTCTCGCTGGCCTGACGCAAGCCATCCAGCGCCTGCTTCTGGTTGGTCACATCCATGCAGCAGCCGATGAAGCCGAGCAGTTCGCCGTTTTCGTCATAGTAGGGCTCGCCCGATTTGTGCAGCCAGCGATAACGGCCATCGCGGCGACGCAAACGGCACTCGACGGTGAACGATTCCTTGCCGACGATCGCGCGCTGGATGAGTTCCGGCCACGCCGCCGCATCTTCCGGATGCATGGCGGCAAGCCAGCCATCGCCCATGGATTCCTCCAGCTTGCGGCCGGTGAACTCGCGCCAGGCGCGATTGACCAGCAGACAATGCCCTTCGGTATCGGACACCCAAACGATCGCTGGCACCCAGTCCAGTGCCCGGATCATGTCCGCCGACAGTTGCGTGTTGACTGTTTCCATCGTCATTACTTCTTACTCCTAGATCGAGCGGAACACTCCGTGGCCCATTACTCGTTTGCCTCTATAGCTTAAGTATTACCCGATAGGGTCAGTATCGGGAAAAACCTGATTTTATTGTAGGGAAATGCTGATAACCGCACTGCACAAATCTAGTCATACAGGCCGGCTCGATACGTCGATTGCCGTGCGCATGGCGGCTCGTGGACAATGCGGCCATCGAATTTACCTTGCTCCGCCACCCTGGCGCAGGCAATCAACCTGATAGAAAGGCTCCCCAGATGAGCATCAAATCCGACAAGTGGATCCGTCGCATGGCGGCGGAACACGGCATGATCGAACCCTTCGAGCCGGGCCAGATCAAGAGCGTCAACGGCCAGAAGATCGTTTCCTACGGCACTTCCAGTTACGGTTACGACGTGCGCTGCGCCAGCGAATTCAAGCTGTTCACCAACCTCAACCACACCATCGTCGATCCGAAGAACTTCGACCCCGATTCCTTCGTCGATGTGAATGGCGATGTCTGCATCATCCCGCCCAACTCCTTCGCGCTGGCGCGCACGATCGAGTTCTTCCGCATTCCGCGCAGCGTGCTGACCATTTGCCTGGGCAAAAGCACCTATGCCCGCTGCGGCATCATTGTCAACGTGACGCCGCTGGAACCTGAATGGGAAGGCCACGTCACGCTGGAGTTCTCCAACACCACACCGCTGCCGGCCAAGATCTACGCCAACGAAGGCGTCGCCCAGATGCTGTTCTTCGAATCCGACGAAGTCTGCGAAACCTCGTACCGGGATCGCGGCGGCAAATATCAGGGCCAGACCGGCGTCACGTTGCCGAAAATCTGAGCCTCTTCTAAGCATCGGATTTGACCTGCAGCCGGCCGTGGCGGCCAATTTTCGCTATCGACGAAAAAAGTCCGATAGGCTTCCAGGTTCATTTCAAATTGAAACTGGCCTTTGCCGGTGTCTTGCCGGGCAGGCTCGCCTTGAGCATGACCCGCACCCCCACCCCGACCTTGAAGCTGCCCTTGGCCGCCATCCGGTTATCGCCGGCCGGCTCCAGCTTGACCGTGGTCTTGTCGTTACCGGCATAGATGACCGCCTCGGCCGTGGCGCCCTGGGTGGCGACCGGCTTGCCGTGATCGCTGACGTAGAGCGTCAGCGAGTCAGGCCTGGCAACCAGTTCGTAGGCCACATGATGGACTTCGCGCACTACGCCGCCGTACTTCGGCCCGTGGTTGTGGCCGGCGCCGGCGATGGCGGTTGGAACATTCAGCGTAGCGGCGAGTACTACGGCGGCGAACAGCGAAAGGATGGATGACTGCATGGTTGACTCCTGATAAAGCCTCTAAGCGAAGGACCAAGCGGCAATAAAACACCCGCCAAGTCCCTGCTTATTTTCAGTGGATGATTTCAGACCGGGTTGGTGCCTTCGACGGTGAACCGCTGGGGCGCATCGCCATTTTTCAGCAACGTATTGATCGCACCGAAGCGCAAATATAGCGCCGGTACAACAATCATGTTCAGCAGTGTGGAACTGAGCAGACCGCACAGGATGACCACCGCCATCGGCGCCTGGATTTCGCTGCCCGGCTGACCGGCGGCGAGCGCCAGCGGCACCAGGGCGAGGCCGGCGGCGAGTGCGGTCATCAGGATCGGCACCAGTCGTTCCTCGGCGCCGCGCTTGACGGCCTCGGCCGCATCGCGCACCCCTTCATGCTCCACCAGGTGGTGGAAGTGCGAAATCATCATGACGCCGTTGCGGGTGGCGATGCCGAACAGCGTGATGAAGCCGATGATCGACGCCACCGACAGCACGCCGCCGGCCATGAACACGCCGATGACGCCGCCGATCATGGCCAGCGGCAGGTTGAGCATGACCAGCAGGGCATCTCGCGCGGTGCCGAAAGCGATGAACAACAGCAGGAAAATACCCACCGTCACCGCCACCCCGAGCAGCAACAGGGTGCGCGAGGCCGCTTCCGCGCTCTCGAACTGGCCGCCGTACTCGATGTGGTAACCGGCCGGCAGCGTCACGCCCACCGCGACCCGCCGGCGGATGTCATCTACCACGCCGGCCAGATCGCGCCCGGCCACGTTGGCCATCACCACCATCTTGCGCTGCACGTTCTCGCGGCTGATGGAGTACGGCGCGCGGTCGTTGCGGATATCGGCCAGCGCCGACAGCGGCAGGCGCGCGCCATCGGCGGTGGTGATCAGCGTCGAACGCACCGCGTCTATGTTCGCCCGCGTCGAGGGATCGAAGCGCAGTACCAGATCGAAGCCGGCCTGCCCCTGCTGCACGCGGTTCACCGCCAGACCGTTGAAGGCGACCTCGATGACCTCCGACACCTCGCGCATCGACAGACCGTGCCGGGCCAGCGCGGCGCGGTTGAAGCGGATGGTGAGGAAGGGAATGTCTGATTGCTGCTCGTCAGTGACATCGACCGCGCCGGGAATCTCCTGCACGACGCTCTTCACACTGGCTGTCAGTCGGCGCAGTTCGGAAAGGTCCGACCCGAATATCTTCACCGCGATGTTGGAACGGCTGCCCGAGAGCATGTGGTCGATGCGGTGCGAGATAGGCTGACCGACCACGATCTGGGTGCCCGGCACGCTGGCGAAATCCTGGCGCAAGGCGGTAAGGAAATCCTCCTTGCCGCGCGCGTTTTTGCCTTCCCGCATTTTCAATGTCACCTCCATCTCCGAGGCCGACACGTCCATCGCGTGGGGATCGCCCTCGGCCCGGCCGGTGCGGCGGGCTACTGCCACCACTTCCGGCTGGGCAAGCAGGATCATCTCCACCATCCGGCCCAGACGATCCGATTCTTCCAGGGATGTCCCCGGCAACGTTCCCATGCTGATGGTCAGCGATCCCTCGTTGAAGTCGGGCAGAAAGGCCCGGCCCGCGAAAGACAGGGCGATCAGCGCCACGGCCAGCGTTGCCACGCTGATCCCGGCCACCGTCTTCCAGCGCGTCAGCGTCACATCCAGAACGCGGCGGTAAGCGGCCTTGAGGGCATGGATGTAGCGCGGCTCGGCGGCATCCCGCACGGTCTTCGAATTCGGCAGCAGGAGCGCCGACAACACCGGGGTCACGGTAACCGCCACGACCAGCGAGGCCGCCAACGACACCACATAGGCCAGACCGAGCGGCGCCATCAGCCGGCCCTCGACGCCGGAGAGGAAGAACAGCGGCAGGAACACCAGCATGATGATCAGCGTGGCGAAGACGATGGAACCCTGGATTTCGCGCGTCGCCTCGAACACCAGATGCAACTGATTGAGTTGCGCCTCCGCCGGTTTGGCGCGGTTCTCGCGCAGGCGGCGCACGATGTTCTCCACCACGATGATGGCGTCGTCCACCAGCGCCCCCAAAGCAATCGCCATGCCGCCCAGGGTCATGGTGTTGATGGTGGCGCCCATCGCTTTCATGGACAGCACGGCCGCCACCAGCGACAGCGGGATGGCGATCAGGCTGATGGCGGTGGCCCGCGCCGAGAGCAGAAAGGCGAAGACGATGGCGACCACCAGGACCGCCCCCTCGATCAGCGCCTTCTCCAGGTTGTCGATGGAGACACGAATGAAGTCGGCCTGGCGGAAGATATGGCGGTCGATCTTCATACCTTGCGGCAAACCGGCCTGAATCTCCGCCAGCGTGGCGTCGAGACGATCGGTCAGTTCCAGGGTATTGGCCCCCGGCTGTTTCTGGATGCCCAGCACCACCGCCAGCTTGCCGTTGTGCGAGCCGACCCCGCGTGCGGGCGCGGGGCCGATGTCCACGGTTGCCACATGCCGTACCAGTACCGCGGTTTCTCCACTTCCGCCGCCCCTTTTAGCCACCAGGGTATCGGCGATATCGTTCAACACCTCGATGCGGCCCTGGCCCTGGATCAGGTATTCCTGGCCGGCATCGACCATGAAGCCCGCCGAGGTGTTGCGGCTGGACTCGCGCAGCGCCTCGGCCACCGCATCCACGGTCAGGCCATAGGCCGCGAGACGTTCGGGGTTGAGCGTCACCCGGAACTGCTGGATGTCGCCGCCGATGGGCACCACCTCCGCCACGCCCGGCACCGCCAACACCCGGCGTTTGATGACCTGCTCGGCGGTGTTCCTCAAGGTCATGCCGGAATGCCGCTCGGAGGTCAGGGCGATGAACAGGATTTCGCCCATGATCGACGCCGCCGGCGCCATGCCGGGTGCCGGGATGTCCGCCGGCAGGCTCGCGCGGGCCATTTGCAGCCGTTCGGCCACCACCTGGCGGGCCTTGTAGAGATCGGTACCCCACTCGAATTCCACGGTGACCACCGACAGGCCGACCTTGGTGTTGGAACGCACCCGGCGCACGTCCGGCGCGCCGTTCAGCGCCGTCTCGATCGGGAAGGTGACCAGATTCTCCACGTCGGTGGGCGCCATGCCGTGCGCCTCGGTCACCACCGTGACGCTGGGCGCGGTGAGGTCGGGGAAAACATCCACCGGTGTCCTGGCGGCCTGCCAGCCACCCCAGGCCAGCAGCAGCACACCGGCGAGGACGACGAAAAGCTTGTTGCGCAGCGACCACGCAATGATGTGTCCGATCATGTTGATGCCCCCTGATCAGTGCGCATGGCCATGGCCGATCTGCGCCGTGCCGGTTGACGCCAGCTTGATGAGATAAGCGCCGCGCGAGACCACGCGGCTGCCCGGCGTCAGTCCGTCCAGCACCTCCACCCAGTCGCCCTCGCGCGCCCCCAGGCGCACCTGGCGGCGCTCGAAGGACTCGCCGCCCAACTGCACGAACACCACGCTCAAACCACCCTCATCCAGCACGCTGGAGGCCGGTATGGCCACCGGGTTGGCCACCGGGTTGGCCCCCACTTCGCGCGCGTCGCCGACAAACACCCGGGCTTGTACCGCCATGCCGATGGGGAGAAGCCGTGCGCCGGGCGTGAACTCGAACACCACCGGCACGGTGCGGGTAATGGCGTTGACCATGCCGCCGACAGCGATCAGCCGCCCGTTTTTGCCGGCAATGACCTCAATGTCGCGTTCATCGCCGGTCACCCGGAAAGCGGCGCCGGTCGGGTTCGACAACCGCGCCGCGTCGGACTCGGGCACACGCAGTTCCAGCCACAGCCGGCCGCGGTCGGCAATGTGGAACAGTGGCGCGCCCGCCTCGGCATAGGCGCCGGACGTGACATGCACATCGACCAGCACGCCCGCCACTGGCGCGCGGATGGGTACGCCGCCGCTGTTTTTGCCAGCCGCGCCGCTCTGCTGGCCCAGTCGCCGTTGTGTCGCATCGTGCTCGGCACGGGCCAGAGCCTCCGCCGCGCGGGCGGCCAGCACCCGTTTCTCCGGGACCGCCTCGTCGCGGTACAGGCCTTCCAGGCGAGCCAGTTCACTCCCGGCCAGGTCCAGTTCCACCCTGGCCTTGCGCGCGGCGGCGTCCAGGGTGGCGAGATCGGTCTCGCCGCCCAAACGCGGCACCAGCCAGGCCAGCACCTGGCCCTTGCTCACCGTCTGCCCCAGGCGCGGAAACCCGCCCGCCGGTTGAATCTGTCCCGCCGCCTGCGCGGTGAGCAAGGCCTCGCCATCCGGCCGCGCGCGCACCGTGCCGGTGGCGTTGACCGCCGCGCGAATGGGTCGCGTCACCACCTCGGCAGTGGCGAAATCCACCTTCCACTGCTGTTCCTTGGTGAAGCCGATACCCTCGTCGTCATGCGGCGCCGGGTCGGCCTCGGTGGCCTTGCGGTTGGGATATACGGTGACCGGACCCAGCTTGTGCGTCACGCTGAACTCGGGGGTGGCCACCTCGATCGCGAGTTCCCGCTCGCCCGCGTGTTTCGGCAGCGCCTCGGGGCGGAAGATGCCGGGCTGGGCTGGGCCGTCCACACTGAACACCTCGTCCGGCTGGCCGCCGCCGGTCAGCCGGACGCTGACCTTGCCAGCGGTGACTGCCTTGAAATCGGCAAGGCGGCTCAGGTGGGCGGCAAAAGCCGATTTCTCGCCGACCACCAGGCGCGGAAATTCGACGAAGAGTTCTGTACGGTCAGTGAAATGGGTGAGTTTTTCGCCACCGGCGCCGTGGCCGTGGCCGTGGCCCGCTTCCATTGTGGCTTCCGTTGTGGCTGCGGTTGCCGCCGGGGCATGGCTGCCGTCTTTGGCGTGCTCATGGTCGCCACAGGCTGCCAACAAGGCGGCGGCGCAAAAAGATGCAATCAGTGTCTTGTTCATTCGGTGCTCCCGGTGATGGGTTGTGCCCCCGGCTCGAAAACTTCCTTCGAGCCGCCCCCCGAGGGGGGCAAATCAATCTCGGGACGGCCCAGCGATTGATTTGAGAGCAGGTCATATTCGATGCGGGCGGCGCGCGCCCGCTGTTCCAGGTCGAGGGCGGCGATCTCGCTGTCCAGCGCGCCCCGATAGGCGTCGAGCAACTCCAGCAGGCTGGATTCGCCGCCCTGGTAGGCCAGTTCGGCGATGCGCAGCAGGTCCGGCAGGGTGGCCACGGCGCGGGCGCGGTAATCGGCAGCCGCCGCGCGCAATTGTTCGGTCTGGCGGTGCAGGCCGCGCAGATCACCCTCGGCGCGGGTGCGCGCCAGCCGGTATTCGGCGCGCAATTGCATGGCCTCGGCCGTCGCGCGCTGGCGTCCGGCCTGCTGGCGGTCGAACACCGGCAGCGGCATGGCCAGAGAAAGCGCGATGCCGCTGTCGCGCGAAATGCCGTTGTCCACCCATTTCGGACCGATGCCCAGCGTCAGTTCCGGCATCCAGCCCTTGCCGCTGGCGCGTCCATCCAGGTCGGCCGCCTCGGCGCGGCGCGCCAGAGCCACCAGTTCCGAACGCTGTTCGACCCGGCCCAACGCAATGGCGAGATCGGGCAGCGGCGGTGGCGACAGTTCGCCCGCCACGGCGGCCAGGTCAGGTTTCCCGATCAAGGCGCCCAGGCGGGATAACGCCAGTTCCAGTTCTGCCCGCTCGCCCGCCAGTCGCGCTTCCGACGCGACCCGTTCGCGCGCCAGCCGCCGCCGGTCGTAGCCGGAGGCCTCGCCGGAACGGGTCAGCCTGGCCACCAGGGTTTCGATGCGGGTGAAGCGTTGCACCCAGGTTTCGCTCGCCCGCGCCACCGCCTGGCGGTACAGCGCGGAATGAAACTCGCGCCGGATTTCGGCGGCGATCTCGGCGCGGCGGCCGGCATTGCCGGCGCCGACCGCGGCCAAACGCCGCTCGGCGGCCTGCCGGCGAAAGTCACGCCGCCCGGCCGGATCGAATGTCTGGCTCAACATCAGGTTGTGCTCGACGCTGTCCGACAAACCACCCGTGCGGTCGTAGTCATAGCTCAACACCGGGTTGGGACGCTGTCCGGCAGCGAGCGCATCGGCCTCGGCGGCGCCGAGTGCGCCTTGCTCCAGCTCGGCCAGCTCGCCTCTGGCCAGACCCAGGCGCACCGCCTCGGCTTCGTTCAACGGGGGGTGCGGGATGGATTGCGCCCACGCCGGCGGCGCGAGCAATAGAAGTGCAAACACAGTGTGCGCGAATCGCATGGTCTTCCTCGTGAGTAAACAGAGAAACGAAGAACACCGGCGCGTGAACGCGATGCGCGGCGCAGCCTTCAGGCCGCGCCGCGCGCTGGAGTCGCGCGCCGGTCAGGCGCGCGCTGGAGGCGGGGGATCGGGAAGGAAGGGGGTGTGCGAGGAGAAACGCACCGCCGGGTGTACCGGCGCGGCGTCACGCTGGCTTTGGCGCAGATTCAGTTCGGGCAGCGCCAGGATGGCGGAATAGACATGATGGCAATGGCTGACATGATGGTTGTCGTCGTGCTCGTCATCGCCATGTTCGAAAATTGCATGGTCATGCCCCGAATGTGCGCCGGCGTGCAGATCGTGATCATGGAAATGCGCCCCGATGGCATGTGCATCACCGCCCAGGTGAACATGCATCGCCATCGCCGCCGACCAGGCAAGCTGAAGCGGGACGATAAACAGGAGAATCAGAACGATCAGACGACGCATGCGCCGGATGCTAACCCAGCCCGCTCACCAGGCAAACCGCGTCGCGCAGGTGCAAACCGCCCAAGCCGGATAACGCTCTTTGCGCGGCTTGCCGCAGCACGAAGAATTCACACGCGCAGAACAAACCGCTCCCTATAATCCGCGCGATTTTCCTTCTCTTCTTATCCCCGAGGTCAGGCCATGCGCTTCCGTTTTCCCGTCGTCATCATCGACGAAGACTTCCGTTCCGAGAACGCCTCCGGGCTGGGCATTCGCGCCCTGGCCAAGGCGCTGGAAGACGAGGGCATGGAAATCCTCGGCGTCACCAGCTACGGCGATCTGTCTTCCTTCGCACAGCAGCAGAGCCGCGCCTCCGGTTTTATCCTGTCGGTGGACGACGAGGATTTTTCCTCTGCCGAGGCCGACGAAACCATCGCCGAACTGCGCGCCTTCGTGCAGGAAATCCGCCACCGCAACACCGACATCCCGATCTTTCTTTACGGCGAGACGCGCACCAGCCGGCACATCCCGAACGACGTGCTGCGCGAACTGCATGGTTTCATCCACATGTTCGAGGACACGCCGGAGTTTGTCGCCCGCCTGATCATGCGCGAGACCAAGTCGTATCTGGACTCGCTGCCGCCGCCGTTCTTCCGCGCCCTCACCCATTACGCGGCGGACGGCTCGTATTCCTGGCACTGCCCCGGCCACTCCGGCGGCGTCGCCTTCCTGAAGTCGCCCATCGGTCAGATGTTCCACCAGTTTTTCGGCGAGAACATGCTGCGCGCCGACGTCTGCAATGCCGTCGAGGAACTCGGTCAATTGCTCGACCACACCGGCCCGGTGGCGGCTTCCGAGCGCAACGCCGGCCGCATCTTCAAGTGTGATCACCTGTTCTTCGTCACCAACGGCACCTCCACCTCGAACAAGATCGTCTGGCATTCCACGGTGGCGCCGAACGACATCGTCGTAGTCGATCGCAACTGCCATAAATCCATCCTGCACGCGATCATCATGACCGGTGCGATTCCCGTATTCCTGATGCCGACCCGCAACAACTACGGCATCATCGGCCCGATTCCGCGTTCCGAATTCAACTGGGAAAACATCCAGCGAAAAATCGCCGCGCACCCGTTCGCGCCGGACAAGAATGCCAAACCGCGCGTACTGACCATCACCCAGAGCACCTACGACGGCATTCTGTACAACGTCGGACGCTCTACCGCAGATTTATGGCATACTTTTAAAATAGAACCTAATAAAGACTATACCTCGAACACCGTTAAGAGATGCTTGGCGCGACTGCTTGCGACATAGTGGTCCTCAGGCGTGTAGCTAGAGCCGGGCTGTGGTTTAGGAACGCCTGCCAAAATGATGGCGTCCGCCTCCAGACCCTTGAACCTCCGATGGGTGTCAAACAAGATGCCGTTGTTGCTGCTCCAGTTCTTCAGAGAATTCGTGACATCATATTTGCCATACTTCTTTTTCGGCTGGTGCTTCTGTGGCGAAAGCACCGCAATGCTCGAAGCCTTAAGCTTGTATTCGCTCGCCCAGGATTCCACTTGCCGTTCAATCATGGCATCCAACTCGGAAGCTTGGATCTTTTCGATTCTGGGTTCTGCGCCTTCGGGCGTGCCTTCGTTCATCTGTACGGTCACATTCATCGACTTCCTGAAGTAGTCGCCTATGTTTCTTGTATTTCTGCAATTCTTTTTTAAATTGAAGATGAAAAGCCCAGTTGGTAAAATTACATTCTTCAAATAGATTTTTTGCTGCGGATCGTAGAAGATAAACAATGGTCCATTCTCGGATGGGTCACGCCTGACTTTTTCCAGCACCATCCACCAGTAAGGCAGAAAGTCTTGCCCTTCATCCACGATCAAAACATCGAATTTGTCATCATCGCTTAAAAGGTTGCAGGCTCTTTCTAAGGCGTCCGGTACATCATCGCTCCAATAGGTCGAGCTGGATTCATCGAGATTTTCCAAAGGCAAACCAGCCTTTCTGGCGAACTCCAAAGCTATGCCATGGAAAGTCTCGACTCGCAAATTTGCCGCGCAATCATCAGGGATTCGCAATTGTAGCCAGTCTGCTAGCAACCGATTGTAGCACATGAACAGGGTCTTCTTTCCTTCGCGGGCAAATTCTTGCGCCCGTGCCATCGCTACCAAGGTCTTACCCGAACCAGCGACACCTTTTACTGCAACCCGTGAATTCTCCTTGATCCCCTCCATCGTTGCAGCCTGCTCTTCAGTCATGCGAAATAATTTCTCTTCCTGGTATTCGAGTTCTTTCTGCCTTGATGGGAGAATTTTAAACACGGGAAACAAGGTGTTTTCAAGAACCGTGGTTATCTCTTTTGTGAATGGTCGGAAGTCGGGAAAGCGGTTCCAATCACAAAGGGCGTTTCTGATTTTATCTCCAAGCCTTGGCATATCTTTGCAAGTGACAAGGATTGAATCGCTTGCACCTGCAGGCATGCCACCTTGTATCTCGCTCATGGGGAAGGCTACACAGAATCCAAACGGAAAGGGTATCTTCCCTTGGAAACGGGCTTTGATTTTATCGCGTACCACACCAAGATTGTCTGCAGCCTGCTTAAAGGGATCTTTTGCTGGGGTTCTGGATGTTTTGTTTTCGTAGTACCAAGTCCTGGCATCGGGATCAAAGCGAACCGAGTAGCCTTTGACTTCTAAGAGCATTAAGCCTCGTGCAGGGTCGATTATGATGAAATCAGTT
>CAMDGQ010000023.1 GCA_945897955.1 Tepidiphilus sp. J10
GGTCGCCGCCGCCGAACTGAGCCATCGCTACATCACCGACCGCTTCCTGCCGGACAAGGCGATTGACCTAATCGACGAAGCCGCCAGCCGGATCAAGATGGAAATCGACTCCAAGCCGGAAGTCATGGACAAGCTCGACCGCCGCCTGATCCAGCTCAAGATCGAACGCGAAGCGGTCAAGCGCGAGAAGGACGAAGCCTCGAAGAAACGCCTGAGCCTGATCGAGGACGAAATCCGCAAGCTGGAGAAGGAATATTCCGACCTTGAGGAAATCTGGAAAGCCGAAAAGGCCACGGTGCAGGGCAGTGCACACGTCAAGGAGGAGATCGACCACCTGCGCGCCGAAATGGCCGACCTGCAACGGCGCGGCCAGTTCGACAAGGTGGCCGAGATTCAGTACGGCAAGCTGCCGGCGCTGGAAGCGCGGATGAAGCAGGCCGAAGCGGGCGAGGGCAAGCTGGAATTCAAGCTGCTGCGTACCGAAGTCGGCACCGAAGAGATCGCCGAAGTGGTCTCGCGCGCCACCGGCATTCCGGTCTCGAAACTGGTGCAGGGCGAACGCGACAAGCTGCTGGCGATGGAAGGCCGCATTCATCAACGCGTGGTCGGTCAGGACGAAGCCGTGCGGCTGGTCAGCGACGCTATCCGCCGCTCGCGCGCCGGCTTGTCAGATCCAAATCGGCCCTACGGCTCCTTCCTGTTCCTCGGCCCCACCGGCGTCGGCAAGACCGAGCTGTGCAAGGCGCTGGCCGATTTCCTGTTCGACAGCCAGGACCACCTGATCCGCATCGACATGAGCGAGTTCATGGAGAAACACTCGGTCGCCCGCCTGATCGGCGCGCCACCCGGCTATGTCGGCTACGAGGAAGGCGGCTACCTGACCGAAGCCGTGCGCCGTAAACCGTACAGCGTGATCCTGCTCGACGAAGTCGAAAAAGCGCACCCGGACGTGTTCAACGTGCTGCTGCAAGTGCTGGACGACGGCCGCATGACCGACGGCCAGGGCCGCACCGTCGACTTCAAGAACACCGTCATCGTGATGACCAGCAACCTGGGCTCACAAATGATCCAGCAGATGTCCGGCGACGATTACCAGGTGATCAAACTGGCGGTGATGGCCGAGGTGAAGACCTACTTCCGGCCCGAGTTCATCAACCGCATCGACGAAGTCGTGGTGTTCCACGCCCTCGACGAAAAGAACATCGCCAGCATCGCCCGCATCCAGCTCAACTATCTGGAGAAACGCGTCGCGCAGATGGAGATGAAGCTGGAAGTGTCCGACGCCGCGCTGATGGAACTGGCCCGCGAAGGCTTCGACCCGCTCTACGGCGCGCGGCCGCTGAAACGCGCCATCCAGCAGCAGATCGAAAACCCGCTGGCGAAGGAAATCCTGTCCGGCCGCTTTGGGCCAAAGGACATCATCCACGTCGATGTGGAAGATGGGCGCATCGTGTTCGAGCAGGTGATCGAGGCGGAGGCGGTTTGACCTTGATGAACTGACATCGGGCGAATCGGGCTGATAGCAGCAGGTGTGCCATGCACACCATGTAAAGTGGAATGGTGCGCATGGCGCACCCTACGATTTCTCGATTCGCCCTGGTGTGGCTGGAATATTCAGCCGTGCAGATCATCCATGTCGCAACCGAGCACGCCGGCCAGCTTGCCAAGCAGGTTGGCTGATGGCCTGGCCTTGGCGTGTTCGATCATCGACAGCATCTGCCGCGTTACACCGCAGGCCTCCGCCAGCGACTGCAAGGTCAGGTCACGATAGTCGCGCCAGACCCGCAGCGGCGATTCGCCAGCATAAAGGTGGTTTCGGGCTTTCGAAGCCTATAATTCGGCCGGCTGCTGTCCATTACCTTTGACTGAGGAGTTGATGTAAATGGTTGAAAACAAGAATGTAACCAACTACAGACGGATGATTTATCTGCCAAGGCAACTGGCTGAAGGGGATATTGTTTGCAGCAATTTCAAGGCTGATGATGGATCAGCACTTTTTCTGATTACAGATTCGAACGACATGCCACTGGTGATCTCGTTCAAGAATAATAAATTGCTGACCTCAATTCGGCGTGCCGATACATGGTTGCCGTCAGTCGAACATCCACTTCCAGACACGCTGGCTGATTGCACCAATTTCTATTTGAAAGCCGTATTTGGTCACGGCGAGGTGGTTTTGTATATTGATGGACAGCGGCTTTGCACGATTTCGTTATCCGATATTGATTTGAATGGAATAGCTTACATTGATGGCTCCGGTGAATTGACCGGATTTTATGTAGGCAACCCTGCCGGTCTGGGTGTCAGCCCTCGCTTCCTGAGGGATTTGACGGCAGAAACGAGATTTTTTGAAAGCGCCACGCCATTGATATTTGATATTGGCTCGCATGATGGTGTCGATACAGCCTATTATCTGGCGAAGGGTTTCAGGGTTCTGGCTGTTGATGCCAATCCGGTATTGTGTTCGAGACTGGCAATTGCATTCAACAAGGATGTCGAGGAAAAAAGATTGATCATCCTGAATGTCGGGATTGCAGACAAGCCGGGGGAATTGAAGTTCTACATCAATACACGGTTCAGCGTCTGGGGTTCATTCAATCGGGAACTGGGCAACAGACAGTGCGAGGCCGAAGAGGTGATTGTCAAAACAACAACGCTGGAGGAGCTTGTTCGAACCTTTGGTCTTCCTTATTACATCAAGATCGATATTGAAGGATTTGACGAGATAGCGATTGCTTCTCTTTGTGACTCTGCTTTCCGACCCCGGCTTGTTTCATTTGAAGGAGGCAGTGGCGCTCTGGTTGAGAAGCTTGTTCAGTCTGGCTACGACCAGTTCAAACTGGTCGATCAGACCAAGGTGCCCGCAATGCAGATTCCGACGCCTTCACGCGAGGGAGCATCAATAACGCATCGCTTTAATCACGGTTCCAGCGGGCCCTTTGGGGACGATATTCCTGGAGGGTGGTTAACCCCAAGCGAGATCAGGGTTGCAATACATGATCATTTTCATGATGCCGTGGTTGCTACGCCAGGGTGGGTGGATATTCATGCCCGGTATCGCGGTTCCTGAGGATGCTTCTTCAAGACCTTGCCTGATGGGCGGCAGATAAGGCTGATAAGCATGATTCAATTTGGCCTTGCGCAGAGTTGATTCCTCTCAGTCAATAGCCTGGTTTTTTCTTGATAAATCCGCCGTTTCCAAATTTGCAGCATGATGACATTTTGTTGTCGAGAATTAATTCTTCAATTGGTGAAAAATGACAGTTGGCAATAAGCTTGGCCTGGAAATCATACCTGTTGTGCATCTTGGCCGTTCGGGAAGCACCTATCTGGAGCAGTGCCTGACAAGCGCTTTCCGTCTAATCTCCTTAAGCGAGGTATTTCACAGGGACGTCAGCATGCCGTTTCTGCCGGATGGCGTTGCCTGGCAGGAATTATTCGGAAATGGTATCGAATGTTTTCTCTTGCACAATGTGTTGCGAGGTATGGAGCAGCACTATTGGACAGCACAGTCACAGGGGTTGAATCCTGGTGTTTCAAGCCATTTGCTGCTCGAATACAAACCGACGCTTGTCGGCCATGCATTTCATGCGATCCATTCGCAGGTATTCCTGAAATTAAAGGAACTGGGGGTGGGAAAGGTGATTGTCCTGGAACGTCGCTCGGTGTTGCGTCGTATTCTTTCTGGCATGTCGGCCGAGCGCACGCAGATATATCATTCAACGCAGATCGAAAGCGGCATGGATTATCGCTTTGAAAGGATTGATTTCGATTTCAATAAAGTCGTGGATAGCGGCATAAATCCTGGCTACGCCTTTGCCCTGAGTCACGTTCAGAATATCAACGACTTGTATTTCGCAAAGCTGCGTCTGGAACTCCAGGCAACAGGCTTTGAAGTGCTGGATGTGATATATGAAGATGATGTTTGCGGGCCAATAGATACTCTTATTGACAGGATTGGCCTGTTCATTGGCGCTCAGGCTGTACAGAAACCGAGTACCGATTTAAGAAAACTGAACCCGAATGATCTTGACCAAATGGTCATTAATCATGCCGAGCTTCTGGCTTATTGCATTGAAAACAATATCAGGATTTGACTGGTCGTCAGTTTTTCGAAGTGCAGGATTTCAATAGTCCAGCCTGATCTCGACCTGGCTCCCCGGTTCCAACACTTCAAAGGCTGCATCCTTGAATTCGGGCGGACCGAGGAGTTTTGGGTTGTTGCTCAGGCCATAGCCTTCCTTCGGGAACATGCCGAAGCGTAGATTGAGTTTGCCGTCGCCGTTTTCGTCGTGATAGGCGATTACCGCATAGTGACCCGGCGGGATGCCGCGAAACACACCGTTGACATTTCCGGTGACCGCCGGCAGCGCTACAACCTGGCGCGCTTTTTCCTCCTTGCGGAAACCCTCTTCACGGTCGAACAACATCAGTTTGACCTGGCCGTCACTACTGCGTATCTGCCGGGCAAGTACCGTGAGATCGGCGGCGCCGGCCTGTGAAAATACGCACATGGCGAGCGCAGCATTGGTCCAGGCGCGACGGCTGCTCATGGGTTTGCCGGGTTTCCCAGGCGCGTCAGGCTGCTGAACGGCAGCAGTGCGACAGTGACCTGTTCGACAGGCGAATCCTGATGCTCATGGTGACCATGGTGTTGACCAGGCGGCAGTTCCTTCAGGTTGCCGTTCAGCCAGGCAGAAACGGCTTGATCGAGATCGGTTTCGGCTGTCGCCACGGCCAGAATGCCTCGCCGCTTGAGGCGTGCCTGGAGACCATTGCCCATGCCGCCGGAAATCAGGACGTTGGCTTCGTCGAGCGGATGCGGTGCATCGTTGTCGCTTTCGTGCAGGCTCTGTTCGATCGGAAGTTCAAGCAAACGTTTGTCGACGATCTCGGCGTTTTCAGTGTGGTAGATCCAGAACTTGCGGCACTTGCCGGCGTGTCCGGTGACTGTCCTGCGGTTTTGGCTGGTAACGGCGATCTTCATGTTCAGCTCCGGTTCGATCATGGGTGCGCTATGTAACGCAAACATCGGGCCATGTCCGGGGATATTTATAAGTTGCTGATTAAATTATGGATTGTCAGTTTAATAGAACGCATGGATCAGTTTGACAATGGGCAGGTTGACAATATTGACATGGATGCCGGACATTATTGACATGACCTTGCCTGCACCCGATCTTCCCGGTGAACTCCTTGCTTTGCTTGAATCTCTGCCGGAGCCACGCATTCTGGTCGATCCGGATTACCGGATACTGTCCGCCAATGCCGCGTATCGACATACCTTCGGTGATACGGGCGAGATCATCGGCCGTACCTGTTACGAAATTTCGCATCATTACGGCAAGCCGTGCGACCAGTGCGGTGAATCCTGCCCTCGCCAGACAGCGATAAAGACGCGTCAGGCCAGCCGGGTGCTGCATCTGCACCATACGCCGCGCGGCCAGGAGTATGTTGATGTGGAATTGCTGCCGATCCATGCCGCCGACGGCGCACTGGCCTATTTTGTGGAAACCATGCGCTTCCTGCACGAAACAGGACGCCAGCCCGGCGCATTGGGCATGGTGGGCCGCTCGCCGCCGTTTACCCGCATGCTTGACCTGATCAATCGGGTTGCACCTGCGATGACTCCGGTATTGCTGCTGGGCGAGTCCGGCACGGGCAAGGAGCTTGCTGCCCAGGCCGTGCATGACATCAGCCCACGTCGGGACAAGCCCTTCGTGCCGGTGGATTGCTCAGGCATGACCGAGAGCCTGTTCGAGTCGGAACTGTTCGGCTACGAGAAGGGCGCTTTCACAGGCGCTGGTCAGCGCAAGATCGGTCTGGTCGAGGCGGCGGCCGGCGGCACGCTGTTTCTCGATGAACTGGGCGACATTCCGCTGCATCTGCAAGTCAAGTTGCTGCGGCTGCTCGAATCCGGCGCTTTCAGACGTGTCGGCGGCGTCGAAAGCCTGCGCGCAGACTTCCGGCTGGTTGCCGCGACGCACCGCGATCTGGCCGCGATGGTGGAGTCCGGCGAATTCCGCCGCGATCTGTATTACCGCCTCGCCACTTTCCCCATTCGTCTGCCGGCGTTGCGCGAACGTCGAGAAGACCTGCCCTTGCTGGTTGAGCATCTGCTTGCGCGTCTGGCGCCGGGGCGGCGGCTGCATCTTGATGAGGAAGCGATGGCCCGCCTGCTCGAATACGATTTTCCCGGCAACATCCGCGAACTCAGGAACCTGCTGGAACGCGCCATGCTGATGGCCGACGGCGATCGGCTCAATCTTGATGACCAGCTTGAATATTGTTGCACCCGGGCTGCGCCCGCAGCGGTGCCCATTGTGCCGCTTGACGAAGCCGAGCGCCGTTATGTGCGCTTGGCGCTGCAACAGCTTGGCGGCGACCGCAAGGAACTCGCTCACCGTCTTGGCATCAGCGAACGCACGTTGTATCGCAAGCTTGCGGAGCGGATTTAGGTCTCCCCAGCTCCGGCATGGTTGACCGATCCCCCCAAGCCTCCCTATCCTCGCGCAACCATTTCAGGAGTTGCTAATGAACGCCCCCGTTTCGAATACCCCCGATCTCGCCAAAACAATGCACTCGATCATCCAGCGCATTGCTACCGGTCCTGAACTGTCGAAGGACATTTCCATGCAGGAAGCCAGACTGGGCATGCAGGCCATTCTGGAAAATGCGGTCGATCCGGTGCAAGCCGGGATTTTCTTTATCGCGCTGCGCATGAAGCGCGAGACCAATGATGAATTCAAGGGCATTCTGGATGCCATTTTGAGCGCCACGCAGCGCGTGACCGCCGAAGTCGATGAAGTGGTCGATATTGCAGACCCGTACGATGGCTATAACCGCTGTTTGCCGGCCGCGCCTTTTCTGGCGCCATTGCTGGCAGAACTGAACGTGCCGGCGGTATGCCACGGGCTGGAGGCTGTGGGTCCGAAGTACGGCATAACTGCTCGTCACGTCATCCGCGCTGCCGGAGTCAATGTCGATCTGTCGCCTGCTGAAGCCGCCGCTCGTCTGAGCGATCCGGCCATAGGCTGGAGCTATGTCGATCAGGCGCAATTCTGCCCGGCCTTGCACGACCTGATTCCGCTGCGCACCAAGATCATCAAGCGCCAGGCCGTTACCACCGTCGAAACCCAGGCCAAGCCGATCACCGGCCGCAGGAAGACACATCTGGTCACCGGCTATGTCCACAAACCCTATCCGCCGATCTACGCCATGCTGGCGCGCCACGCCGGATTCGATTCGGCTTTGATCATTCGCGGCGTGGAGGGCGGTGTGATTCCTTCGCTGCGCCAGACTGGCAAAGCGACGCGCTACGACAACCACGGCGAGGAATTCGAGATCGACCTCGATCCGGTTGCCCTCGGCATTGAACAAACTGCGCGCGCGGTGCCGCTGCCGGACGATCTGCCCAAAACCGAGCGCGCCGATGAAGTCGTCATCGCGGTGGACATCAAGGCCACAGCCGAAGCCGCCGCAAAGGCCGGCATGGCGGCGCTGCGCGGCGAAAAGGGCGCGACTTACGATTCACTGCTGCTCACTGCCAGCCTGATTCTGCATCACGTCGGCAAGGCACATTCCTTCAAGGCTGCCGGCGATCTGGTCCGCGCTGCGCTGGACTCCGGCCGTGCCGCGAGTCGTGTCAAATGAAGAGGGGACGGTAATGGCCTGGATTGCGGTAGCCCAAGTCGGTGAACTTGGCGTCGGCCAGATGAAGCGCATCGTCCCGAACGGCAAACCCCTGTTGCTGGTGAATGCCGAAGGCGGCTACTTCTGCGTCGATGAAATGTGCAGCCATGAGGACTATTCGCTCTGGTTCGGCTGCGTCAAGGGCCGCTCAATCAAATGCTCGCTGCACGGCAGTTATTTTGATCTGGCCAGCGGCAACCCCTTGAACGAACCCGCCGAATGCCCGCTGACAACCTATCCCGCCAAAGCCGAGGACGGTCAGGTCTGGGTGGACCCGAATTAAGCTTTAGCCTTTATCCTTCAAAATTCTTGTCCGACATCGAGTCGCTCTGCCATGAATCCCACCCTGCAAGCAGCCATACAACGCCAACGCGGCATTCTCGAAGGGTGGCTCGCATCTTCCCTGTCCATCCTGGCGGAAGGTTGCCGCGATTTCTGGCCTGAACGGCAAAAACTGGAAGCTAGACTGCTGCTCGGCATGGAGGAGTTGCCGTACTGCAAATACCTCTATGTGCTTGATGCCAATGCCTGCCAACTGACGGCCAACGTATCGCGCGCGGGTCTGCTGGAAGCACATTTCGGTCGCGACCGGCGCGAGCGGCCTTATCTTGCGCTGGCCCTGGCCGGAGCGGTGTTTTCGTTGTCCGAGGCGTATATCAGCCGCAATGCGCATCGCCCGACCTTGAGCGCCATCCAGCGCATCGAAAGCAATACCGGCGAATTGCTCGGCTATCTTGGCGCCGATTTCGACTTGCGCGAATTGCCGGCGACGCAGGCGCTGTATCAGCAGCCGGAACAGTGGGTTCAGATGAAAGGCGACCCGGCGATCCGGGCCGGCCTGTTCCACCAGGAGCGTGTGAACAGTCTGCTCGACGAAAAGATTGACGCAGTTCTGGCGCTGATCAACGAACTGGTCACGGTACATGGCGTTTTCCACGCCAAGCTGCATTTTTCCAGTTCGCGCGCCACGCTGTGGGTGATCGACGACCCGTTTCGATTTCGCCTGCACAACATCGTCGATCTGGCCGACCCCAACCTTTGTCTGGCTTACCCGCGCCACCCCTATCCCGCCGATGCTTCGATTCCGGCTGAACGGGTGCGCGAAGTGCTGAACTGTTTCCGTGAACTGCGTTTCATGGACGAGACGCTTTATCTACGCTCGGGCTCGTTGAATATCTTCAACGGCATGGTCAGCCTGACCTTTTCCTGCGATGGTTCGCACTACATGCCGTGGGACGAGTTTCTGGAAAAAAACCTGGGCTTCTGGATTGGTTCCTCGGCCGCATCATCCAGCCCGGCCTGCTGACATTTACAACGGCTTCAGACTTGCCCGGCCAGCAGGCCTTGATACAGAGACTGATAGGCGAGGGCGCTTTTCTGCCAACTGAAATCGCGGTTCATGCCGGTGATCATCAGTTTCTTCCAGGCCGGTTTGAGCGCGTACAGGTCTAGCGCGCGTTCGACCGCCAGCCAAAGGGCATGCGGGGTCGGGTGCTCGAACACGAAGCCGGTGACGCCGTCCTCGACCGTATCGCGCAGGCCGCCGGTGGCGTGCACGATGGGCACGCTGCCGTAGCGCAGGCTGTACATCTGGTTGAGCCCGCACGGTTCGAACAGCGAGGGCATCAGGAAGATATCCGAGCCGGCCTCGATGCGGTGCGACAAGCCTTCGTTGTAGCCGATCAACGCCGAAACCCTGCCAGGATGGCGTGCAACCAGAGCGCGCACGGCGGCCTCGATGGATTTTTCGCCGGTGCCCAGCAAAGCGATCTGGCCACCGCGGTCGATGATGCCATCGGCGACGGCGAGCACCAGATCGAGGCCTTTCTGGTGCGCCATGCGCGCGATCATGCCGAACAAGGGCGCATCCGCGTTGGGCTGCAATCCGAGTTCTTCCTGCAATTTCTGCTTGCAATGCTTCTTGCCGGCCGGTGCGCGGGCAGAGAATTCACATTCCAAATGCGGGTCGGCGGCCGGATTCCATTCGTTGACATCGATGCCGTTCAGGATTCCGCTCAGATCCTGATTCCGGCTAGTCAGCAGGCCCTGCATACCCATGCCCAGCGGAGCTTGCTGGATTTCGTGCGCATAGGTCGGCGATACCGTGGTGATGTGGTTGGCGTAATACAGACCCGCCTTCAGGAAGGAGAGGTTGCCGTAATACTCGACCCCTTCAACCGAGAAACATTTCAGGGGCAGATTCAGTTCACCCAGCATGACCGGCGGGAAAATGCCCTGGTAGGCGAGATTGTGGACGGTCATCACCGTCGGTATGGCATTTCCCGCCAGACGCAGATAGGCAGGCGCCAACCCGGTCTGCCAGTCGTTGCAGTGCAGGAGATCCGGATGCCAGTCGAGCGGTGAATCGGCACCGGCTAGACGCGCGGCTACCTGACCAAGCAGGGCAAAGCGCTGAGCATTATCGTAATAGTCGATGCCATTGCTGTCCTGATACGGACCGCCGCTGCGCGCGTAGGCCAGCGGTGCATCCAGGACATAGATCGGCGTGCCGGCACCGGGCATCTGTGCCAGCATCAGACGCGCAGCGATGGGTTCAGCTCCCGCGCCGGCCAGGTTGTCGAACTGGGCGACCAACTGGAGGCTGGACTCCAGTTTTTGCATGACGATGGGATAACCTGGAATCAACAGCCGGCAATCAATGCCGATTTCACGCAAGGCGGCGGGCAATGCGCCGGAGACATCGGCCAGGCCACCGGTTTTGATCAGCGGTGCTGCCTCGGAGGTGACGAACAGGATGCGCATGGTATCGAAGTCCATTTTGATTTTCGTCAAGATTATCTGGCATTCTCGGACAGGATTGTCGGATTAGATGCGTGACAGAATCAATGTGCGAACAGGCTGTGGATATTTCTCCATTTGGAGTGACTCGACTCGGCCTGTTCTGCAAGCACCGGAGCAGGCCTGTGCAAAGATAGCGTTCTGAATACATCTTGAAGACTGGCATTAATTCAAATTTTTTCAAATGGAGCACGGCATGCTGGAGATTGGTCTTTACGGCTTGGGTCGCATGGGCGGCAACATGGCACGACGCTTGGCGCGCGGCGGCATTCAGGTTTGCGCGTTGAACCGCAGTTTCGAGGTGACGCAAAAACTGGCGGCGGAGGAAGCAAACATCACGCCCTGCCTGACTGCGCGAGACATGGTGGCTAGCCTCGCGGCGCCGCGCATCGTCTGGTTGATGCTGCCCGCCGGCGCGGCAACCGATGCCGCCATAAGTGAACTTTCGGAATTGCTTTCGCCCGGCGATTTGCTGGTCGATGGCGCCAATGGCTTCTATCAGGAGGCGATGCGTCGCGCGGGCGAACTGGATAATCTGGGTTTGAACTTCGCCGATGTTGGTGTTTCAGGCGGCATCTGGGGTCTGGCCAACGGTTATTGCCTGATGGCCGGCGGCAGCGAGCCGGTGATCGCGCGCCTGAAACCCTATTTGCAGGCGCTCGCGCCGACGCCGGAAACCGGCTGGCTGCATGCCGGTCCGGCCGGTTCCGGGCATTTCACCAAGATGGTTCACAACGGAATCGAGTACGGCATGATGCAGGCGCTGGCCGAGGGTTTCGCGCTGATGCGCGCGAAACAGGAATTCGAACTCGACATCGCCGCCATCGCGGAATTGTGGCGGCACAGTTCGGTTGTGCGCTCCTGGCTGCTCGACCTGTCGGCCGATTTCCTCAAGAACGACCAGAAGCTCGAAGGCATCGCGCCGGTGGTGGCCGATTCCGGCGAGGGGCGCTGGACCGCGCTGGAGTCGATCAATCTGGGCGTGCCGACGCCGGTGATGACGTTGGCGCTGATGAGCCGTTTCGCCAGCCAGGGCAAGGGTGATTTCGCCAATCAGATGCTGGCGATGATGCGCCAGGGCTTCGGCGGCCACGCCGTGCAGAAATAGGAGCCCGGCCATGTTCGATCAGGAAACCCCCTTGCCGCCGTGCAACTTCGTCATTTTTGGCGCCACCGGCAATCTCGCTTCCAACAAACTGTTGCCGGCCTTGTATCGGCTGGAACTGGCCGGCAAGTTGCCCGAGGGGCTGAATTTTGTCGCCTTCGGTCGCCGCGCGTGGGATGACACAACCTGGCGCGATAACGTGAAAAATTTGCTGATCGCGAAACTGCAAGCGGAGGGTGCGGCGCTGGAGCGTTTCGCCAGCCGTTTCGATTATCTGCGCGGTGAATTGAACGATCCGCAGGCTTACCACGATCTCAGGGAAGTGTTGTGCAAACCAAAGCTGGGCGTGTGCTCGAACGTGGTGTTCTATCTGGCTATCAAGCCGAACGATTTCGCGGCGGTGATCAAGAATCTGGATGGCGCCGGGCTTTCCAAACCGCGCGGTCTGCATCGCATTGTGGTCGAGAAGCCGTTCGGCATCGACATCGAGTCGGCGCAGATGCTCAACCAGTTGCTGCATCGTTATTTCGACGAAAGCCAGGTATTCCGCATCGACCATTATCTGGGCAAGGAAACCGTGCAGAACCTGCTGGTGTTCCGTTTCGCCAACACACTGATCGAACCGCTGTGGAACCGCAATTTCATCGACCATGTGCAGATTACCGTGGCGGAAGACGTCGGCATCGAAAAGCGCGCCGATTACTACGACAAGGCTGGCGCGCTGCGCGACATGCTTCAGAACCATTTGATGCAGTTGCTCACGCTGGTCGGCATGGAACCGCCGCCGGCGCTGGAGGCTGATGCTTTGCGCGACGAAAAGGTCAAGGTGTTGCGTTCGATTCGGCCGATTTCCCGCCGCTCGGTGCATGCGCACGCATTTCGCGCGCAATACAAGGCGGGACAGGTCGGCGGCCAGCAGGTTGCCGGCTATCAGGAAGAACTGGGTGTGGAGCCGAACTCGGTCACCGAAACCTTCGTCGCCGCCAAGTTCTACATCGACAACTGGCGCTGGCGCGGCGTGCCGTTCTACCTGCGCACCGGCAAGCGGCTTAACAAGTCAATGTCGATGATTGCGCTGCGCCTGCGCCATCCGCCGCAGCAGTTGTTCCGCGAGACACCGCTGGAAACGCTGGAGCCGAACTGGATCGTGCTGTCGATCCAGCCGGAGGAAAGCATGCATCTGGAAATCCACGCCAAACAGCCTGGCCTGGATATGGATACTCGCGTGGTCAGGCTCAACGCGAGCTTCCGCACCGCCGACGAACACCCGCTTGATGCTTACGAAACGCTGTTGCTGGATGTCATCGAAGGCGACCGCACCCTGTTCATCCGCTTCGATGAAGTGGAATGGGCCTGGCGGGTGGTTGATCCGATTCTGAAATACTGGGCGCAGGAGCGTGACTTCATTCATACCTATGCCGCCGGCGGCTGGGGCCCGATCGAGGCGAACCGCCTGTTTGACGGCGAGGATACGGAATGGCGCAACGAGGTCTAAGCGCGTTCACACCGGCGCTTTGACCTTTCCCAGTCCGCGCGCGGCTTGCAGGCAAAGCATCTTGAAATCGGTGTAGGTCAGCGGGTCGAGACCGCATTCAAGGCCGTCTGCGCCCTTGCCGCGATCAGCGTAGATCAGGCCCAGCGGCTTGACGCCGTTGTAAAGGCTCATGGTGTAGAAGTCGCCTTCGCCCAGCATGGTTTGCAGCCGAGGCTGAATCATCGGCCAGAGCTTCTGGCGGTTGCCTTCGTTCAGCCAGACGCCCTGCATCTTGCCCATGAGCTGGCTGAAAAGGTCTTTGCCGGCGAATTCGAATTCGAAATGGCGCAGCGGATCGTCCGCCGTGATCCCCAGCGTGAAGCGGGATTTCACGCGCGTTCCATCCGGCGTGATCATGGCGAAGATGATGCGCGACAAGCCGAGGCCGGAGTGCAGCCCCTTCAGAATGATCGCTGACATCTGGTTCAAGGTCAGCGAGCCATCAAGGTGATCCTCGATGCCTTTCATGGCTTCGCGGAACACGTTTTTATCCGGCATCGGACAGACTTCCGGCTCCGCTTCGACCGGCGCTTGCCTGGCAACGGAATGCGCAGGCGGGGTGTCATTCACCGGCAGAGGTACGGTTTCATTCGCTTGCGCGGCATCTTCCTCATCCTCGGGCTCCGGCGGCCAGGGGCCGGGAATCATCGGACCCCAGGTTGCTGCGGGTGGTGCCGCCAGCCAGTCGCAACAGCGCGCGACGCGCGCTGCGTTGGCATGCACGGTTGCAATAACGGTTTCGAGCGCAGTATTTTCGACGCCGGCCAATGCGGCGTAGCACGCCATGAGTTCTTCTTCCCACCATCCGCTATCGCTCCGCTGGGCGATTTCGAGGCAGGCGGCAAGCAGTGTCTGGCGAGATCGCTCGGCATTCCTGGGGCTTAGAAGATCAAGCGTCAGCGGCGGAATATTCCAGTTTTCCAGCAGCGTCAGGCGCAGATTGTCCAGTCTGTCGCCGAGTACGCTGGTTTCCGCCACATCTGCAGCGACAAGACGGCGTTGCCGCCGCAAGGAGAGCGCCTTATCCGGCATGCGCAACCAGAGCAACAGGTCCGGGGCAAAGTGAAGGATGGCGGCGACCTGGACTTCTTCGGCGCGGATATCGCTGTGCAGAACCGCGAAATCACGCGCTTGCCAGGCTGCATGCTGGCAGCGTCTGGCAAGTGTTTGCAACGCAGCGTACACACGCGGGTCTCTGGCCGACGGACTGTCTTCCAGGATCGGCCAGCGCAACGCGGTATCGAGAAAGGCACCGATGCCCTGCATCATCAAGGCGTGCTCGACCGTGTTGACCTCGGCGCCCGAACGCTCGCCGACCCGCTTGTTGATGGCATGCAGCGTGAACAGGGTGGCGAGAGGGTCAGCCAGAATTTCGTTGGCGACTTCCCGTGCGGTGATTTGATCTCGCCGGCTGCTGAAACTGATCAGTTTGGTGCGGGTGTGACGAAAGACCGGGAGTTCACCCGGTTGCAGCCGTTCCAGATCAGCGGTCATCGCATCCTCCAGATCAGAAGACGAGCATGGGTGAGATCGCCTGGACTGGCTATCTCGACGATTTCATCGGCATCAAAACCTGCATCGACATCGGAGATGGCGAAGGTATTGCTGATGAACAGACTGCCTGGTTTCATTTCCAGCAGCGCCTTGTCCCAAAGTCGGGCCATTGGCACCGGAGACAGATAGGCGTAGACGATGTCATAACTGGCGAGATTGACATCCCACAGGTTGCCCAGGCGTATATCGGCGCGAGCGCCCTTTGCTCGCAAGTGAAGCTTGCTGATCAACCAGTTGAGCGGCGCTGCTTCTATGCCGGCAAGACGTGCATCCGGACGTTGCTTGTGGATGCGTGCCAAAGGACCGCCGAATCCGCAGCCAAGATCTATCAGGCGGCCATTCGCGGGGAGTCGACGAGCCAGTTCTTCCGCAGCGCGGGGGCTGGAAAGATAAAGCGGTACGCGTGTTCTTATCGCGCCAATGGAGGTCAACGCCAATAGCAGGAACGCAGCCAGATACCAGTCCGGATTGATTGCATCGCTTTGCAGATGAAGCGCCAGCCCAAGCAATGGCAGAAATAACAGGTTGATATACCGCCACCAGATCGGCAGGCGCCAATGCCACGCCAGCGCAGAGGCAGTACCGGAAACAAGGAGGATAAGCCAGGGCAGGCCGATTCCCGCGCCGGAAACGCTCAGCGCCCCGGCACAGACCAGACCCGGCAGGTGAGCCAGCAGCGCGGGCAGAGCGGGAGATGTGTGCGCGCTTTCAGTCCGTGCCGGCACGGCTCCGCTCAGGTTGATGTTGGATGTGAGCAGCCTGGTATCAGGGCTTGACATCCAGTTTCTCCGCCACTTCCTGCGCCGTGCTGGCTTCGATCTGACGCGATTCCTTGGTAATGGCTTCCTCAGCCCGCTTGTTCATGACGATGATCGAGATACGCCGATTCACCGGGGCATTGGGGTCGTCCTTGTCGAACGGAATGGCCGACCCGAGGCCAACCACACGCAGCACCTTGCCATCTTCCAGCCCCCCCGCGACCAGTTCCCGACGCGAGGCATTTGCTCGATCAGCGGAGAGTTCCCAATTGCTGTAACCGGCTTCACCACCGGCATAGGGCACGGCATCTGTGTGGCCGGACAGGCTGATGCGGTTGGGCACTTCGTTCAGGGTCTTGCCGATTTCACGCAGGATGTCACGGGTATAGGGCTTCATTACTGCGCCGCCGGAGTCGAACATCGGCCGGTTCTTGTCGTCGATGATCTGGATTCGGAGGCCGTCGCTGGTGATGTCGATCTTCATCTGCTTCTTGAATTGCTGCATCTTGGGATTGCTGGCGACAGCCTTGTCGAGCTTGGACTTGATGTCCTGCAGGCGCAGTGCTTCCTGAGCTTCCTGTTGTTTCTTCGCGCGGCTGGCATCGAGATTGATGGTTTTCTTGCCCTCGACTTCGCCATTCTTGACCTGACCGACACTGCGCGTCAGGTCGGTACCGCCTCCCTTGATCACGCTTGACGAGTCACCTGACCCCGAGCCGCCCGCCAGCGCCACTTTGAGCGGAGTCTGAAAATACTGCGCGATTCCTTCCAGTTTGGCCTTCGAGGTGGAACCCAACAGCCACATCAGCAGGAAGAAGGCCATCATCGCGGTAACGAAATCGGCATAGGCAATCTTCCAGGCGCCGCCATGCGCGCCGCCGCTGATCTTCTTGATCCGCTTGATGACGATGGGTCTTTGGGAATCGTCAGCCATTTAGGCTCTCCGCTTTGAGGCTGTCCATGGATAACCCGGACAATAATAGGTGTGCTGGCGGAATGCGATGCAAGGCGCCGGACGTGTCGCATGACCATTCCCTGCAAGCGTCCGGCAGCCGACTCGTTGCCGCTTTGGCTGCATTACGAATCCGGCACAACCCATGCGCGTGCAACGCGGCAGCGCGCCCTTCAGTGCAGCTGGAATGTTCGGGGTTTTCATGGACAGTCCCCTGGCGATACGGTCTCACTTGCCTTTGCGTGCCTTGATGTCCTCTTCCATTTCGCGGAAGGATGGACGTTCTGTCGAGAACAGCACTTTGCGGCCAAATTCGACGGAAGTCTGTGGTGCAAAGCCGTTCAGCGATGCAAGCAGGACGACCTTGACGACCTGATAGGCCTTGCCGGCTTCAGTTGCCTTTTGTTCCATCACGGAAACCAGCGGCGCGAAAAAACCGTATGAGATCAGGATGCCGAGGAACGTGCCGACCAGCGCATGGCCAATCAGTACCCCCAGCTCCGACGGCGGGAGATGCAGCGACTCCATGGTATGCACGACACCCATGACCGCCGCCACAATACCGAAAGCCGGCGTTGCGTCGGCCAGTTTGGACATGGCATGCGAAGGGTGCATTTCCTCGTGATGGTGGGTCTCCAGTTCGTTATCCATCAGGTTCTCGATTTCCATGGCCCCCAGATTGCCGCCCACCATCATGCGCAGGTAATCGGTGATGAAATCGACCAGATGGTGATCGGCGGTGATATTCGGGTACTTGCCGAAAATGGCGCTTTTCTCGGGCTCTTCAACATCGGCTTCAAGCGACATCAATCCATCCTTGCGCGCTTTGGCGAGCAGTTCGAACAACAGGCCCAGCAGTTCCATGTAATAGGCCTTGCTGAATTTCGATCCCTTGAAGCATCCGGCAAGAGCGCCCAGGGTGTGCTTGATGCCATGCATCGAATTGGCGGCAATGAAAGCGCCAATGGCGCCACCGGCAATCATCACCACTTCCAGTGGTTGCCAGAGTCCGCCCAGGTGCCCGCCAGCCATGGCATAGCCGCCGAAAATGCTGCCCAGAACCACGACATAACCAACAATGACAAACATGGTCAGCTTCTCCTACTTCAGTAATTCGTGAGTTTTGTTGAGAATTTTGCGAACCGGACCGAAGGACTTGCGATGGACCGGGCTGGGTCCGTGGGTTTCCAGCGCGGCCAGATGCGCGGCAGTTGGATAACCAGCGTGTCGTTCGAATCCATACATTGGGTAGGTATCGGCAAGACGCCGCATTTCTTGATCCCTTTCGGTCTTGGCCAGTATCGAGGCTGCCGAAATGCAGGCTTCGCTGTCATCGCCCTTGACGATGGCGCGCGCCGGAATGGGCAGTTGCGGGCAGCGATTGCCGTCAATCAGTGCGAATTCTGCCGCGGGATGCAAGGCCAGCACTGCACGTTGCATGGCCAGCATGCTGGCGTGCAGGATGTTGAGCTGCTCGATTTCCTCGACGCTGGCGAAAGCCACCGACCAGGCCAGGGCGTTGGTTCGGATTTCTGCCGCGAGGCGTATGCGATTGCGTTCAGACAGTTTTTTCGAGTCGCGCAATCCTGCGATTGGACGCGCCGGGTCAAGAATGACCGCCGCCGCATATACCGCGCCGGCAAGCGGGCCGCGTCCGGCTTCGTCTACGCCGCAGGTCAGGTGTGAATCAGACTGCATGGCTTTTGCCGTCAAGGAACGGCTGCAAGGCTTGCGTGATCAGCGCGGGCGTATTGCGCTTGAGGCGCGCACGCTGTTGCCGAAACGATTCGATCTGGTTATCGCGCACGTCCTGATTGTTCAGCAAATTTTCCATGGCCTGCGCCAGCGCCTCGGGGGTGGCCTGATCCTGGATGATCTCGGGCACGATGCTCGCCGCCGCAAGTATGTTGGGCAGGCCGATCCAGGGCTGCAAGGCTTGGCGACGCATGATCTGCCAGGTCAGCCAGGGCACCTTGTAGGTGATGACATGCGGGCAATCCAGCAGCAGTGCTTCGAGCGTCGCAGTGCCGGAAGCGATCAGCGCGGCATCGGCGGCCTGCAAGGCATCATGGGCATGGCCGTACAAAATGCGTATGGGCAGATCCCGGGATTCCGGGTCCGAACCGATATTGGCCGCATGCAGGTTTTCCTCGAAAGCCTGTCGCGTTTCGCGATTGACCAGCGGAATCAGGAAGCGGGTCTGCGGACGTCTGGCGGACAATGTTTTCGCCGCCTCGATGAACAAGCGCGCCATCGCTTTCAGTTCGCCGGGGCGACTGCCCGGCATCAGTACCACATATTCGCCGCCGGCCTGCAACCCGAGGCGCTCGCGCGCGGTCTTGCGATCGGGCTCCGGCAAGGCATGCGCCAGTGGATGCCCGACATAGGTCGCCGGAATGCCGGCCTTGCGGTAGATATCCTCCTCGAACGGGAAGATCAGCAGTGCATGCGAAATCGCACGGCGCACCTTGTTGATGCGCTTTGGACGCCAGGCCCAGACCGAGGGACTGACAAAATGCACACTCGGTATGCCGGCGTGTTTGAGCTCGCGTTCCAGCGACAAATTGAAGTCGGGTGCATCGACGCCAATGAACAGTTTGGGCCGGATGTGCAGAAGATGCCGCTTCAGCGCGCGTCGGATAGCCAGAATTTTTCTCAGGCTGCCCAGCGCTTCAACATAGCCGCGCACAGACAGCGCTTGCATTGGAAATAGGGAATGCGCGCCCAGTGCCTGCATCTTGGGGCCGGCTATGCCGCTGAATTCGAGTTCGGGTCGCGCATTCTTTAGTGCGCCAATCAGCAGGCTGCCAAG
This sequence comes from Tepidiphilus sp. J10, assembly GCA_945897955.1. Classification (GTDB taxonomy): domain Bacteria; phylum Pseudomonadota; class Gammaproteobacteria; order Burkholderiales; family Thiobacillaceae; genus PFJX01. The sequence continues at coordinate 19,207 of CAMDGQ010000023.1, forward strand.
CAGATCTCCGGACGCTTCGCCCGCGACGATGCCAACCTGGATAGAGGAATCCGCCACGCCGATGCCTGCAGTTAACGCAGGATACCGCGACCGGAAACCGCGAGAAAATCCGCCAGCTCTTGCAGTTCCGGCTGGCTTGCCGCTTCGGCGGCGATCATGCCTTGCGCCTCGCTGAGCCCAAGGCCCGACTTGTACAGGGTCTTGTAGGCGCGCTTGATTGCGCTGACGGCTTCAACGCTGAAGCCACGCCGCTTGAGTCCTTCCGAATTAATGCCATGCGGCGCCGCCGGGCTTCCGGCGACGGTCATGTAAGGCGGGACGTCCTGACGAATGACCGATGCGATACCGGTGATGACATGCGCACCTATCCGGCAGAACTGATGCACGCCCGTGAAACCGCCGAGTATGGCGTAATCGCGAACGCTGACATGTCCGGCGAGGGATGCGTTGTTGGCGAAGATGCAGTGATCGCCGATTACGCAGTCATGAGCGACATGGACGTAGGCCATGACCCAGTTGTCGTTGCCGATGCGGGTGACGCCGGCGTCCTGCACGGTGCCGGTGTTGAACGTGCAGAACTCGCGGATCACATTGCTGTCGCCGATTTCCAGCCGCGTCGGCTCGCCGGCATATTTCTTGTCCTGCGGCTCTTCGCCAAGCGAAACGAATTGAAAAATGCGGTTGTCACGACCGATTCGGGTATGACCGGTGATGACCGCATGCGGTCCAACCCGTGTGCCGGCGCCGATTTCGACATGCTCACCGATGATCGAATACGCGCCGATTTCGACGTTTTCGCCAATTCGGGCATCCGGATGAACCAGTGCGGTCGGGTGAATCGCGGCCATGCTGATCAGAGCTCTTTCAAGGTACACATCAATTCGGCTTCGCAGGCGGTCTGTCCGTCCACGGTGCCCTTGACGGCGAATTTCCAGATGCCGCGGGTGACCCGGAGCACGCTGGCTTCCATGCGCAATTGATCGCCTGGCACGACCGGGCGCTTGAAACGGGCGCCGTCGATGCCGACAAAGTAAACCACGCTGTTCGGGCTGATTTCATTACCGCCGCTCTTGAACGCCAGCAGGCCGGCGGTCTGCGCCAGCGCTTCGATCATCAACACGCCGGGCATCACCGGATGATTGGGGAAGTGGCCGGGAAACTGCGGTTCGTTCATGGTGATGTTCTTCAGCGCAACGATGCGTTCATTCGGCACCAATTCAAGCACCCGATCCACCAGCAGAAATGGGTATCGGTGCGGCAGATATTTCATGATTTCAGTGATATCCATCGCGCTACTGGCTGCGCTGGTGGTTGTGCTTTCGGTTGCCATTTCAGTTTTCCTTGAGTTTCGCTTCCAGAGATTTGACCCGCTTGACCAGCGCGTCGAGGTGACGCAGATGGGCTGCGTTGTGCTTCCAGTCTTCATGTTTCATCAGCGGTTGCACCGAGGTATAGACGCCTGGCTCGCGGATGTCCTTGGCGACGAAGGTGCCGGCTGAGACGGTTACCCGGTCGCAGATGTTCAGATGACCGATGATCATCGCCGCCCCGCCAATCTGGCAATAGGCCCCTATACGGGTGCTGCCGGCAATCCCGACGCAGGCGGCGATGGCGGTGTGTCGGCCGACTCGACAGTTGTGCGCAATCTGGATCAGGTTGTCGAGCTTGGCGCCGGTCTCGATCACGGTATCGTCCAGAGCGCCCCGGTCGATGCAGGTATTGGCGCCGATTTCGACATCGTCTTCAAGAATTGCGCGCCCGGCTTGCGGCACCTTCACCCAGCCATCTTCCTGCCAGGCAAGGCCAAAGCCGTCCGCGCCGATGACTGCGCCGGGATGCAGGATTGCCCGCTTGCCAATCACGCAGCCATGTTGAACCACGACCCGAGGGTGCAGCAGGCAATCCTCTCCAATTTCCGCACCGGGCCCGATGACACTGAGCGGGCCGATCCGGCAGCGCGCACCGATGCTTGCCCCTGAACCAATCACGACGCCGGGGCCGATGTGAACGTCGGGACCGATTTTTGCATCTGCCGCCACGATTGCCGACGGATGCACACCTTGCGCAACCGGCGGAGCGGGTTGCAGGAGCGCAACCGCGTGAGCGAATGCAGCATGTGGATACGGCAACGCGAGGCAGGGCTGAGGCAGTTCGACATCCAGTTTGTCCGGCACGATCAGCGCGCCGGCAAGACTGGCCCTGGCTTGCGTCAGATAACTGGAACTCAGCAGAAAGCTCAGTTGGCGGGGAGTGGCTTGATCAAGCGAGGCAACGCCTTCGACCAGCGTTTCGCTATCGCCGCGAATTGTCCCGCCCAGATGGGCCTGGAGTTCGGCCAGCGTCAGGGCGGGCATCGGGGATCAGCGTTCCAGTGATTTCAGTACGCGGTCGGTGATGTCCACCCTGGGACTGGCATGGACCACATTCTCCAGAATCAGGTCGTACTTTTCCTTTTCGGCAATTTCCATGATCACTTTGCGTGCACGTTCCTGCACCGAAGCGAATTCTTCATTTTTGCGCTGGTTCAGATCTTCCCTGAAGGCGCGCTGGTCATGCTGCAGATCGCGGCTCAGATTGGCGAGGTCTTTCTGCTTCTTTCCGCGTTCGGCCTCGGACAGGGTCAGACCTTCCTTTTCCAGAAAGGCTTGCAGATCGCGTGCCTGCTTGACCAGTTTCTGAATATCCTGCTCGCGATTCTGGAATTCCTTTTCCAGTTTCTTCTGGGCCTTGACTGCGAGTTGCGAGTCGCGGAATACCTTTTCGGTATTCACATAGCCAATTTTCATTTCAGCGGTTTGTGCGGCAGCGGGCAGCGCAAGTACAAGCAGGAAAATGAATAGACGCTTCAAGGTGAGACTCCTCATCAGAATACGTTGCCGAGTTGGAACTGGAAGGTCTGTTCCTTGTCATCGGCGGCCGCATTGAGCGGTTTGGCCAGGGAAAGCTTGATCGGTCCCATGGGTGAGTACCAGGTGACGGCAGCACCGATGGAATAACGCATGTCAGTGGTGGATAGCGTCTTGTAGCGGCCCTGGCTATCGCCGGGCCCGGCAACGGCGCCGACATCAATGAAGGAACTCAAGCGCACGGATCGATCATTGCCCATGCCGGGAAACGGAAACAGCAGTTCGGCGTTGGCGACAACCCGCTTGTCGCCGCCTATGGAGAATGAACTCCCGGCGGTATTGATCGCTTTCGGACCGATGGCGCCGGAATCAAAGCCGCGTACCGAGCCGATGCCGCCGGCAAAGAAGTTGCGGAACAAGGGCAATTCCTTGCCGCTGTAGCCACCGCCGTAGCCTATTTCGCCATTCAGCAAAAGGCTTACCGTGCGCGACAACGGGCGTAACCATTGATACTGATAGTTCAATTTGTAGTACTTGAGATCCCCCAGCGGGGTGCCGGCTTCCATGTAGGCGCGCTGATAAATACCCTTGGTCGGGTAGAGCAGACTATCGCGCGAATCCCGCGACCATCCGGCCTCGAACCGAAGCGAGTCCGTACTGGAAGTGCATGCCTTGTTGTAGCCCGCCGGGCCTGCGCATATCGGCTCGTATTGACCCGCGTAATCGTGATAGACATTGGGCGCGGTGGCGGTCAAATCGAGTGTCACCTTCTCGTAAGCCAGACCGAAATTGACGGTATCAAGTTCGGTGATCGGCACCCCCAGGCGGAGGCCGGCGCCTATTGTCGAAGTTCCATAATCGGCAACAGTATCAAGGCTTGATGTGTTGACATCGCGTCGATACAGGTCATAGCCCAGGCTGATGCCATCCGGCGTGAAATACGGATTGGTAAACGACAGCGAATACACTTTGTTGACGCTGCCGCTGTTGATTTGCGCCGAGAGTCGATTGCCGCTGCCGAACAGATTGTTCTGCGAAATCGAACCGGACAGCACGAGGCCATCCGAACTTGAAAAACCTGCGCCCAGCAGGATATTGCCGGTGGGTTGTTCGGTGACATTGACGTTGACATCAACCTGGTCCGTTGTGCCCGGCACCGGCGGAGTTTCAACCGTGGTTTCCTTGAAGAAGCCAAGCCGTTCTATGCGTTCGCGAGATCGATTGATCTTGTCGGCGGCATACCACGCGGTCTCCATCTGACGAATTTCCCGGCGCACGACTTCATCCTTGGTACGGGTGTTGCCGGAGACATTGACGCGGCGAACATAGACCTTGCGGCCGGGATCGACCAGAAATGTGAAGCTTGCCGTGCGCTTGTCCTTGTCGATTTCCGGGGCGGCATTGACGTTGGAGAATGCATAGCCTTCGTTGCCGAGGCGATCGCCGATTTTCTTGGTGGATTCGCTGAGCCGTTCACGTGAGAAGAAATCCCCGACTTTCAGACTGATCAGATCTTTCAATTCAGGTTCGGGGACGGGCAGTTCGCCGGCAAACTTGAAATCCGAGACGGTGTAACGCTCACCTTCATTGATGTTGAGGGTGATGTAGATATCCTTCTTGTCGGGTGTGATCGAGACCTGGGTCGATTCAATGTTGAATTCCAGGTAACCCTGGTTCTGATAATGCGAACGCAATGTTTCCAGGTCGCCCGAAAGTTTCTGCTTGGAGTACTGGTCGTTCTTGCTCCACCAGGTCATCCAGCCGGGCGTGCTGAGATTGAAAAGCTTGAGCAGGCTTTTCTCCGAAAATGCCTTTGCACCGACTATGTTGATGCTGCGTATCTTGGCGACATCGCCTTCTGTGACTTCAAAGTTGACTGCTGCCCGATTGCGTTCCAGCGGCGTTGCAGTGGCTTTGACCTGTACCGCATACATGCCGCGATTGAAATACTGGCGTTTCAGTTCCTGAGCGGCCATTTCCAGCAGGGATTTGTCCAGGATACGACCTTCCCCAAGACCCATTTGCTTGAGGCCTGCCTTCATGTCGTCTTTTGAAAATTCCTTCATGCCGGTGAAATCGACGCTGGCGATACCAGGTCGTTCCTCAAGGGTCACCACAAGCACATCATTGCTGGCTTCCAGGCGTACATCCTTGAAAAAACCGGTGGCATACAGGGCCTTGATGGCTGCCGAAGCGCTCTCGGGAGTCAGTGTTTCGCCAACCTTGACGGGCAGGTAACTGAACACCGTACCCGCTTCTGTACGCTGGATGCCTTCGACCCGAATATCCTTGATCTGAAACGGATCAAAAGCTCGTGCTTGCGGAGAAAGCAGCGCCAGGGCAAACATGGCTGCGGGTAGCGGACGGAGACGAAAGGAAAGCATGGGGGCTGGTCACCCGACTAAAAGTCGTTGCAGGTCGTTGAAAAGTGCAAAAAACATCAATAAACCGAGGAATCCGATGCCGATCCGCTGGCCGATTTCCTGAGTTCGTTCGGATACGGGCCTGCCAGTCAAAAATTCCGCGAAATAATACAGCAAGTGTCCGCCATCCAGTAACGGCACGGGCAGCAGGTTGAGCACGCCCAGGCTGATGCTGACCAGGGCCAGAAAGGAGATGAAGCTGGCAGTGCCGCTGGCTGCGGATTGGCCGGCGTAATCGGCGATGGTGATCGGGCCTGAAAGGTTCTTCAGTGATGCCTCGCCAATCAGCATTCGGCCGAGCATTTGCAGACTGAATGTTGAAAGTTCCCAGGTACGGTCAAGCGAACGGGAAATGGCTTCGAAAGGGCCATAACGCGCTTCATCCTGAAATGACGCGAACATTGCCGGGTCGATCTTGGGCGACGCGCCGATACGACCAATGACCTGTCCTTCAGCCTTGACTTGCTCGGGCACTACAACGAATTCGCGCACCTGCCCCTGGCGTTCAATCTGAAAGCGCAGACCGACATTGGCGGACTTTCGTACGCGCGCTACCACTTCATCCCACTGCCCGATCCGCTGTCCGTCGATTGCGCGGATGATGTCTCCCGGCAGAAGGCCTGCACGCGCTGCTACACCATCTGACGTCAGGTCGCCCAATTCGGCTGGAAGCGGCGGTAGATAACGCGATAGCCCCAATGTTTTCAAAGGGTTCCGCTCGAAATTTTCACTCTTTTCGAGGATATGCAGTGTGTGTTGCGCAAGATGTCCCCTGGCATCGACGGTTTCAACGCTTATCCGGTCTGCACTGAGCGCATGTTTAAGGGCAAGCCAATGCAGATCCTGGAAGCTCTCCACCTTTTCGCCATTGATTGCGGTCACTTGATCGCCGACCTTGATACCTGCCAGCGCTGCAGGTGTGCCGCTTGCGGGTTCGTCGAGCACCGGCTTCAGGATCGGGACACCGGACATGAACAGCGTCCAGAACAACAGGATGGCCAACAGAAAATTGGCCAATGGACCAGCCGCGACAATCGCCGAGCGTGCCGCCAGTGACTTGCGATTGAAGGCCTGACCCAGCAATTCCGCCGCCACCGGGGCCTCGCGCTCATCCAGCATCTTGACGTAGCCGCCCAATGGAAAAGCGGCCAGCGCCCATTCCGTTCCATGACGGTCAGTGCGGTGTGCGATGACTTTGCCGAAGCCGACGGAAAAGCGCAGGACTTTCACGCCGGCCAGGCGAGCAACCGCGTAGTGGCCGAATTCGTGAAATACGATGAGGATGGCCAGCGTGGCCAGAAATGCGAGCAGGGTGGTCATGCGCGATGGGCGTGATCAAGAGCAAGCAGTTCCCGCGCCGCGATACGTGCATCCGCATCGGCTGCCATCAGGTCTTCCAGCGATTCGGCAGGTTGCCCGGCCAGCCGTTGCAATACGGCATCCAGCGTGGCAGGAATGGCCAGGTAGGGAATCTGCTTGTCGAGAAATGCCGCTACGACTTCCTCGTTGGCCGCATTCAGGATTGCCGGCGCGGCGCCACCGGCCGCAAGGGCCTGGTAGGCGAGCCCGAGGCAGGGGAAGCGGCGCAAATCGGGGGCTTCAAAGGTCAGCGTGCCAATCCTGGCCAGATCCAGCCAGTTGACCCCGGCCTCAATGCGCTCCGGATAGACCAGTGAATGGGCGATCGGAGTGCGCATATCCGGGTTGGATAGCTGTGCCAGCACAGAACCATCCAGGTACTCGACCATGCTGTGCACAATGCTTTGCGGATGAATGACCACCTCGATCTGCTCGGGAGGCGCATTGAACAGCCAATGCGCTTCGATTACTTCCAGGCCCTTGTTCATCATGGTGGCCGAATCGACGGAAATCTTCTTGCCCATGACCCAGTTCGGGTGGGCAATGGCCTGCTCCGGCGTGATGTCCTTCAGGGTATCGAGTTCACGTGTGCGGAATGGGCCGCCGGATGCCGTAAGGAGTACCCGTCGGACGCCATGAGCAGCCGGATTGCGGTTACTGCCGCGCTCGAAATAAGCTGCCGGCATCGACTGGAATACCGCATTGTGTTCGCTGTCGATCGGCAGCAGAGTGGCGTGATGATCATGCACCGCCTGCATGAAAAAGCGTCCCGCCATGACCAGGGTTTCCTTGTTGGCCAGCAAGACACGCTTGCCAGCGCGGGCGGCCGCGAGCGCGGGACGCAAGCCCGCCGCACCGACTATGGCGGCCATGACGCTATCGACTTCAGGCAGGCTTGAAACGTATTCGAGCGCTTCCATGCCAACCAGAACTTCGGTGTTCGAACCCGCAAGCAGGGCTTCCAACGCACGCGCTTTATCGGCATCCAGCACGACGGCATAGCGGGCTTGAAATTGCCGACACTGCTGCGCCAGTTTTTCGATCTGGTTCTGGCCGGTAAGGGCAATCACACGGAATCTGTCGGGATGGCGCGCCACTACGTCGAGCGTATTGACGCCTATGGTGCCGGTGGCGCCAAGTATGGTTAATGCATGCAAGGTCATTTCAGCCAAATCCAGAATAACGCCGCCGCCGGAAGAACTGCGGTCAGGCTGTCGATGCGATCAAGAATGCCGCCGTGACCGGGCAACAGGTTGCCGCTGTCCTTGATGCCGGCCTGGCGCTTGAGTGTGCTTTCAAACAGATCACCCAGTACTGACAACCCGAACATTGCCCAGAACAAGGCTAGCGCCTGCGGCAGGCACTGCAGATTGATGCTTGATGGGGCGAAGAAATACAGCAACAGGGCATAAATGGTGATGGCTGCCCAGGCTCCTATTGCGCCCTCCCAGGTTTTTCCCGGACTGATTCTGGGGGCAAGTTTGTGCTTGCCGAAGCGTCGACCCGAGAAATAGGCGGCGCTGTCGGCGATCACCACCACGCCGACGACAATCAGCAGCAGATCGGCACTGACATTGCGAAGCGCGACCATGCCGACATGGGTGGGTACCAGGATCAGTACACCTAGACCCAGATGCAGGGCTGGCGGACGGATTGAAACGCCGTGTGACAGCAGGGCAGGGGCCAGTAGCCAGAAAACGAGGGCCGGAATGAAGGTCTCCGTGAGATCAGGCGCGAGAGCGCTCAGGCCGGTGCTCAGCGAAGCCGTCGCCACACCAAACAAAACGGCTCCAGTTCCCTTCAATCCGGCCATGCCGGCCCATTCCCAGGCAGCCAGTAACAAGACCAGACCGGTCAAACCAATCCAGAGCGGGTTGGGCGCCCAGTAAAGCGCAGCGAGGAACCCGGCGATCAGGGGCGTCGCGGTGACAATGCGTGTGTGCAGAGCGGATCTAGTGCTTGCTTGCATAAGTCCTGCTGTATTCGATTCGGCTGGATAGCCCGACCGCTGCGTTGCGAATCCTCGCCATGGAACAACCATGGCTGCGGTTCGCGCCTTGCGCTCGGGCTATCCAGCCGCCTCTGGGTACTAACGCAGACTTATGCAAGTAAGCACTAGCGCTCAAGAAGCTGCTCGCTGGTACGGCCGAAACGGCGCTCACGCTTGCGGTAGGAAGCAATCGCCAGATCGAGGGCTTCAGCATCGAAATCCGGCCAGAGGGTATCGGTGAAGTACAACTCGGAATAGGCGAGTTGCCAGAGCAGAAAATTACTGATGCGCTGCTCGCCGCCGGTACGGATGAACAGATCCGGCTCGGGTGCGTAGGGCATGGTCAGGTAGGGTGCGAGCGCATCTTCCGAGATGGGCACGGTTGTCGCATCCGGATTGTCGCGACGCCAATTGTTCACAGCATTGAGGATGTCCCAGCGACCACCATAGTTGGCGCAAACCGTCAAAGTGAGGCGCTTGTTTTCCTTGGTGCGCGCTTCTCCTTGCGCAATCAATTCGCGTAAACGCGCATCGAAACGCCCCAGATCGCCGACCACACGCAGACAAACCCCGTTGCGGTGCATGCGTGTGACTTCGCGTTCAAGAGCCATGACGAATAGCTCCATCAAGCGGCTGACTTCTTCTTCCGGCCTTCGCCAGTTTTCTGAACTGAAGGCAAACAAGGTCAGGTATTCGACGCCGCGCTGAATACAGGCTTCTACGATATCGCGAACGCGCTCCACACCTTGGGCATGGCCGGCGACACGAGGCATGAAACGCTTCTTCGCCCAACGCCCGTTGCCATCCATGATAATTGCGACATGGCTTGGAATGTCTACAGAATCAGGGACTTCCGCAGTGGAGCTAAAGAATCGCTTTATCATGATGGAGATCGTCTTTGTTGGAAAAAATCAGACCGCCATCAATTCCTTTTCCTTGTCCATCAGCAGTTTTTCCTGCTCGGCGATGTACTTGTCTGTGAGTTTCTGGATGTCTTCAGCAGCACGACGCTCGTCGTCCTCGCTGATCTCCTTGTTCTTCAACAGCTCCTTCAGGTGTGCAATGGCATCGCGACGAATGTTCCTCACCGCAACCTTGCCGTTTTCGGCTTCACCGCGCACCATTTTGACCAACTCCTTGCGGCGCTCCTCGGTTAAGGGCGGCATCGGTACACGCAGCATCTCACCCATATTGGCTGGATTCAGACCCAGGTCGGCATCACGGATTGCTTTTTCAACCTTGCCCAACATGTTTTTTTCCCAGGTCTGAACACCGACGGTGTGGGCGTCGATCAGGGTCAGGTTGGCAACCTGGCTGATCAGTGTTGGCGTTCCGTAGTAATCAACCTTGACATGATCGAGGATGCCGGTTGTGGCGCGGCCGGTGCGCACCTTGCCAAAGTCTGCCCGGAGTGATTCGACAGACTTTTTCATCTTGTCTTCAGCGGATTTCTTGATGTCGGCAATCATGGCTGTTTCCTCTTAAATTACGACCCGGGTGCCTTCCGGCTCACCCAGTACTACTCGCTTCAACGCACCCTGCTTGAAAATGCTGAATACGCATAGCGGCAACTTCTGCTCACGACAGAGTGCGAATGCAGCAGTATCCAGTACACCCAGATTCTTTGCGATCGCTTCGTCAAAACCAAGTTGCTCATATCGTGTAGCAGTCGGATCCTTCTTTGGATCGGCAGTGTAAACACCATCCACCTTGGTGGCCTTCAACATCAGATCGGCGCCGATCTCCGCCCCGCGCAGTGCCGATGCGGTATCGGTGGTGAAGAAGGGGTTGCCGGTGCCGCCGCCGAATATCACGACGCGGCCGGCTTCCAGATGACGCACTGCGCTATCCCGCTCGAATGGTTCGCCGACATGGCCGATGGTAACGGCGGTCTGGACACGGGCTTCAACCCCTGCCGCCATCAGGCCATCCTTCAATGCCAGCGCATTCATGACTGTAGCCAGCATTCCCATGCTGTCGGCGGTGGCGCGGTCCATGCCGGAAAGCGCGCCGGTCGCGCCACGGAACAGGTTGCCGCCACCAACCACGATGCCAACCTGAACGCCTAGATCAATAACTTCCTTGATCTGGGCGACCATGCCGGACATCGTGTCGGCGTGATAACCGAACGCATCCGGCCCCATCAGGGCTTCGCCTGACAACTTCAGCAAAATGCGTTTGCACGGGGTCACCAACCGGGCCATGTTGCTCAGACCCTGGAAGCGGCAGCCACTTCGGCGGCGAAATCCGTGACTTTCTTCTCGATGCCTTCACCGACGATAAACATGGTGAAACCGTGGCATTGCGATGCCTTGGACTTCAGAACTTGTTCGACAGTCTGTTTGTCGTCCTTGACAAAGGGTTGCGACAGCAAAGTCACTTCCTTGAGAAATTTCTGCACTGTGCCATCGGCAATCTTTTCCAGCATGGCTTCCGGCTTGCCGGCTTCTTTCGCCTTCTCGATCGCAACACGGCGCTCGGTGTCGATCAGGTCTTGCGATACGCCGGTAGCATCCAGGGACTTCGGTTTGGAGGCGGCGATGTGCATGGCGATATCCTTGGCGATTGCTTCGTCGCCGGAAACATCAACCAGCACACCGATCTTGCTGCCGTGAATATAGCTGGCGAATTTGCCCTGGGCGGACAAGCGCGCGAAACGGCGAATCGACATGTTCTCGCCGATCTTGCCAACCAGCTCGGTGCGGGTTTCTTCCACGGTCTTGCCGCCGTAGGGCAGGGTGGAAAGGGCAGCGACATCGGCCGGGTTACTGTCGATGACCATTTGCGCAAGCGCTTTGGAAAGCGCCAGAAAATCGTCGTTCTTGGCAACAAAATCGGTTTCGCAGTTGACTTCCACCATCGCGGCAGTCTTACCGTCGGCGCTGATGTTGATCGCCACCACGCCTTCGGCGGCCACGCGGCCGGCGCTCTTGGCGGCCTTGTTGCCGAAGCGCACGCGCAGAATTTCCTCGGCCTTCTGCATGTCGCCAACCGCTTCGGTCAACGCCTTCTTGCAGTCCATCATCGGCGCATCGGTGCGCTCGCGCAGTTCTTTAACCATGGATGCGGTGATTTCCGCCATAACTATCTCCTAACAGTTCTTTATCGAAAAAACGCCCCGGTGGGCGGGGCGTCATGAATCTAGGAAACCGGGCATTGAATTTGCCCGATCAAAATTTCAACCCGCGTCGACTTCGCTGGCTTCGTCAACTTCCACATATTCATCCTGGGTTGCAGCAACCATCTCTTCGATAACCATCGACTTGCCCTCCAGGATGGCATCGGCCAGGCCGCGTGCATACAAACGGATGGCCCGGTTTGAATCGTCGTTGCCGGGAATGATGTAATCGACGCCAAGCGGGGAGTTATTGGAATCGACCACGCCGATGACCGGAATGCCCAGTTTGTTGGCTTCGGTGATGGCAATCTTTTGATAGCCGACATCAACCACGAAAAGTGCGTCGGGCAGACGCTCCATTTCACGAATTCCACCCAGGCTTTGCATCAGTTTGTCGAATTCGCGTTGCACACGCAGGATTTCCTTCTTCGAAATGGCGCCTGGCTCTGCCAGTTGCGCTTCGATTTCCTTCATTCGCTTGACCGATTGCTTGACGGTCTTGAAGTTGGTCAGCATTCCGCCAAGCCAACGGTGGGAAATCCAGGGCATGCCGCAACGCGCAGCTTCTTCGGCCATGATCTCGCGCGCCTGACGCTTGGTGCCGACAAACAGGACGGAGCCCTTGTTCGAAGACAGCCGACGTGCAAAATTGGCTGCGTCATTGAACAACGGCAGGGATTTTTCCAGGTTGATGATGTGGATCTTGTTGCGGTGACCGAAGATATAGGGTGCCATCTTCGGGTTCCAATAACGGGTCTGGTGGCCGAAGTGAACCCCGGCTTCAAGCATTTGACGCATGGTGACGGACATGAAAGCTCCTTGGTTAAGGTTGAACCGCCATCCGCCGAGAACTCCGCAAGTCCGTGCGGAGCACCTTAACTGGTGCGGATGTGTGGATTTTGCCGGCTTGACGACAGGCCAAGCGCTGAGCGGCGCGGATTCTAGCAGTTGGCACGAAGCATGGGCAACACAAGCCGCGCCGGGTTATTGGCGGGAACCTATTTGCCGCGCTTGCGTGCAGTGGAATCGAGCGATTTGAGATAAGCCAGGCGTTCCCCAATCTTGCCTTCCAGGCCACGCGAAGTGGGGTGATAGAAATTTGGTTCGTGAGTCAATTCATCAGGGAAATAATGTTCGCCGGCAGCATAGGCTTCCGGCTCGTCATGCGCGTACCGATAGGCATGACCATAGCCGAGTTCCTTCATCAGTCTGGTCGGTGCATTGCGCAGATGGACCGGAACTGGACGCGATCCATCCTTTCCAATGAATGCCTGCGCCGCGCTGAAAGCGGTGTAAACGGCATTGCTCTTGGGGGCGACAGACAGATAGAGCACGGCTTGCGCCAGCGCAAGTTCGCCTTCCGGGCTGCCCAGGCGTTCATAGGTGGCGACGGCATCGAGTGTGGTGGTCAGGGCGCGCGGATCGGCCAGTCCGATATCCTCGACTGCCATGCGGACAATGCGGCGGCCTAGGTAGAGCGGATCGGCGCCGCCATCGAGCATGCGGCTGAACCAGTAAAGTGCGGCATCCGGGTTGGAGCCGCGCACGGATTTATGCAGCGCGGAAATCTGGTCGTAGAACGTGTCGCCGCCTTTGTCGAAACTGCGGCGCGACGGCGCCAGGGCTTCTCCGATGAAGTCGGCGTCGATGTCTTGCCGTTTGGCCGAGTGCGCGGCGACAAGCAATTGTTCGAGGAGATTGAGTAGACGGCGAGCGTCGCCATCTGCATAGCCGAGCAACAATCTGCGCGCGTCATCGTTGAGTGAAATGTCTGCCGCCGCGTCAAGCAGTGCGCGTTGCAGCAGTGCGGCCAGGTCGTTTTCAGCCAGCGGCTTGAGGACATAGACCTGAGCGCGAGAGAGGAGGGCGCCCACGACCTCGAAGGAAGGATTCTCTGTGGTAGCGCCGATGAAGGTTAGCAAGCCGGATTCGACATGGGGCAGGAAAGCATCCTGCTGAGCCTTGTTGAAACGATGCACTTCATCAACGAACAGGATGGTCTGGCGTCCGGCGACCCGGTTGAGGCGAGCGCGCTCTACCGCTTCGCGGATTTCCTTGACGCCGGACAGCACAGCCGAAATCTGAATGAAATCGGCATCAAAATGGCTGGCCATCAAACGCGCCAACGTCGTTTTGCCGACGCCGGGCGGCCCCCACAGAATCATCGAGTGCGGCTTGCCGGAATCGAACGTCAGCCGCAGCGGTCGGCCGGGGCCAAGCAGGTGGGTTTGTCCAATGACCTGGTCCAGGCTGGACGGACGCAAGCGCTCTGCTAGCGGAGCAGGTGTCTCGGCTCGACCGGTGCTAGCGGATTCAGGCGCGTTTACGATGAATAGATCGTCCGTCGCCCCACGCCCGCCAAGGTCTGGATTCGCCAAAGTCAGAGATCGCCGATGACATCCACTCCCTTGGGGGGCGTGAAGCGGAACAAGCTGGCGCCCATGGGCGGGTTGCGTTGAAGATTGCTGAAGCGCAGCAATGTTGTTTGTCCAAAGTTGTCCTTCAGTTCCATGGCGTACAAGTCATCACCCTTGAACCCCATTCTGACTTTCTCGAAGCTGCCATCCCTGTTTTTCGGCGTCGCCGCCAACCATTCAATACCCTCCTTGCTGCCGTCATCCTTCAGGTTGAACAGCTTTTCAATATTGTTGTCACCTGCCAGCAAGGCGGCGGGGCTGTCACCCAGGGCTTGATCGAGTTTGCGCACGGTAACCTGATCGAGATCCTCGTCGTGGATCCAGATTTTCTTGCCATCGCCAACAATCAATTGGGCATAGGGTTTTTGATACACCCAGCGGAATTTTCCAGGTCGTGAAAAATACAGATTGCCGCTGGCTTCCTGGGTCTTGCGGCCTGCGCGGTCAAAAACCTTTTGCGTAAAGCTCGCCTTGAGCCCTTTGGTGCCGTCCACAAATGCTTCAAGGCGTGTTTTCGAATCGGCAGAGGAAGGACCGGTCAGGGCGAGAAGAAGAAATGTAATCAGCGTGTTACGTATCATGTCGGGGTGCGATAACTTCACGGTTGCCATTGGTTTGCATGGAAGAGACGAGACCGGCATGTTCCATGGCCTCGATAAGTCTGGCAGCCCGGTTATAACCGATGCGCAGTTGGCGTTGAACCGATGAAATCGAGGCGCGACGGCTCTTGAGTACATAAGCCACTGCGTCGTCATACAACGGGTCGGCTTCGGCGCTCTTGTCGGATTCATCCTGTTCCGAATCTTCATCCGGGCTTTCCAGGATGCTTTCGTCATATTGAGGCGGCCCAAGTTCCTTCAACCATGCCGTCACACGATGCACCTCGTCGTCGGAAACAAAAGCGCCATGCAGACGAGTCGGAACGCCATGACCCGGTGGCAGGTAGAGCATATCGCCTTGACCAAGCAACGATTCTGCGCCCTGCTGATCGAGGATGGTGCGGGAATCAATGCGACTGGTAACCTGGAACGAGACTCGGGTAGGAATGTTGGCCTTGATCAGGCCGGTGATGACATCGACCGAAGGCCGCTGGGTCGCCAGTACAAGGTGGATACCGGCAGCGCGTGCCTTCTGGGCAAGGCGGGCGATGAGTTCCTCCACTTTCTTGCCTGACACCATCATCAGGTCGGCGAGTTCGTCGATCAGCACAACAATGAATGGCAGAGTATTCAGATGTTCCGGACTTTCGGGTGTGATGGAGAATGGGTTGCCTAGTGGCTTGCCGGATTTTTCCGCTTCGCGCACCTTTTGGTTGAAACCGGCGATGTTGCGTACTCCCAGCGCCGACATCAGACGGTAGCGTTTGTCCATTTCGCCGACACACCAGTTCAACGCCGAAGCCGCGAGTTTCATATCGGTGACCACCGGTGCGAGCAGATGTGGTATTCCCTCGTAAGTCGAAAGTTCCAGCATCTTCGGATCAATCATGATCAAGCGCACATCCCGTGCCGTCGATTTGTAGATCAGCGACAGGATCATTGCGTTGATCGCTACTGACTTGCCCGAGCCGGTAGCTCCGGCAACAAGTACATGCGGCATCTTGCCCAAATCAGCCACGATGGGATTGCCGCTGATATCTTTGCCCATCGCCATGGTCAAGGGTGAAGCATTGTCGTTGTAGACCTTGGCCGAAAGAATTTCCGAAAGACGGACAATCTGGCGCTGCGAGTTTGGCAGTTCGAGGCCCATGCAGTTCTTGCCCGGGATCGTTTCCACCACGCGGATGCTGACCAGTGACAACGCGCGCGCCAAATCCTTCGCCAGATTGGTGATCTGACTGCCTTTGACGCCGGATGCTGGTTCTACTTCATAGCGGGTAATAACCGGACCGGGATAGGCAGCCAGCACTTTCACTTCTACGCCGAATTCGCGTAATTTGCGTTCAATCAGGCGGGAGGTCGCTTCCAGACTTGCCTGAT
This sequence comes from Tepidiphilus sp. J10, assembly GCA_945897955.1. Classification (GTDB taxonomy): domain Bacteria; phylum Pseudomonadota; class Gammaproteobacteria; order Burkholderiales; family Thiobacillaceae; genus PFJX01. Next base: position 35,339 of record CAMDGQ010000023.1, read on the forward strand.
CGATCTGTGTAGCGGCTTGTGCAGGTTCATCCAGCAAATGCAGCGGTGGCCGCTCTGCATCGGGAGCATCACGGAACAACAAATCCTGACGTTCTTCCTGCACGCGCTCCGACTTTTCAATGACCGCGACCGGAGGCTCAATACGTATCGGCGGATCCTTGCGGATACGCTTGCGCTCATTCTTGACGGTTTCCTCGCGTTCGGTTGTTGCTTCAAGGCCCGCTTTACGGTCACGCGTGGCTTGCCATCTATTCACCAGGAACTTGAACAGAATCTCAAGACCGGCGCCCACTTTCTCGGCAAGTTCCAACCAGGACAATCCGGTAAACAAACTGACACCGGCACCCCAGACCAGCAAGAGCAATACCGTGCCGCCATCAAACCCGAATGTGCTCTGCACCAGCTGGGCAAGACTGTCGCCAAGAGCACCGCCAGTAGTCAGCGGTAATTGCATGGGCAGACTGTGAAACCGCATCGCTTCCAGTGTGCTGGTGCTTGCCAGCACCAGCACAAAGCCGGCAAGCATGATGCCTAGCCCATGACTATGTTCGGATTCGACGTCACCTATGCGGCGATAACCCCACCAGACAAAGAACAACGATAGCGCCACCCAAAGCCATGCAGCCGCACCGAAGAGATACAACAGCAAGTCTGATAACCACGCGCCAAACGGCCCACCCGCATTGAATACGGGCTGGTCACCGCCGATGCGAGACCAGCCAGGATCCGATGCGTGATATGACATCAGAATCATGCCCAGATACAGCGCCACGCCAACTGCTGCCAGCCACCAGACTTCACGCAGCAATGCCGACACACGGGGTGCAAGTGGTTTGCGGACGGGTTTTGAGACGGCACAGCGTCGTGAGGACTTACCAAGCATGGAGCGCACTATAAAGGATGACTTGTTTTCGCTCCATGTGACTGCACATAGCCGGTGCCTGCATTTCAATCCGTTTAGGCTCTGAATACATATTATGTTAAATAATACATCAAAAGAGTTATTTCTGGCTCGACTGGTAAAATTGTCGCCATAAGGTTTTTTTCATCCTGATCCGCGTTCCTACCCTTCCAAGGAGATTTCATGTCAAACAAACATTCCCCCCTGATGATTCTCGGCTCCGGTCCCGCTGGTTACACAGCCGCAGTCTATGCAGCACGTGCAAATCTGAAGCCGGTATTGATCACCGGACTGCAACAAGGTGGTCAGTTGATGACCACAACAGAAGTTGACAACTGGCCGGCAGATGTAAATGGCGTCATGGGGCCGGAACTGATGACGCGATTTCAGGCGCACGCCGAGCGCTTCAATACTGAAATCGTGTTCGATACCATCAGTGCGGTTGATTTCTCCAAGCGTCCATTGACGCTGACTGGCGATTCAGGTGTTTACACCTGCGATGCGCTGATCATAGCCACCGGTGCATCGGCGATGTATCTCGGGCTGCCTTCCGAACAAGCGTTTATGGGCAAAGGTGTGTCCGGATGCGCAACCTGTGACGGTTTCTTTTACAAGGGGCAGGATGTTGCGGTGATCGGAGGCGGCAATACCGCTGTTGAAGAAGCCCTCTACTTGGCCAATATCGCCAAGCATGTCACCCTGGTTCACCGTCGAGATACCTTCAAAGCCGAAAAGATCATGGTTGATAAACTCATGGAAAAGGTAAAGGAAGGCAAGATCAGCCTTGAATTGAACAGCACTCTGGATGAAGTTCTGGGCGACAAATCAGGGGTAACCGGACTTCGCCTGAAAAATATTCAGACCAATTCGACCAAGGATATCCAGTTGATGGGGGTATTTATTGCGATTGGACACAAGCCCAATACGGATATTTTCAAGGGCCAGCTTGAGATGAACGCGCATGGATATCTGGTGACCCAGGGCGGCCAGAGTGGCAATGCGACGCAAACCAGCATGACCGGAGTTTTCGCCGCAGGCGACGTCCAGGACCATATTTACCGCCAAGCCATCACCAGTGCCGGAACCGGTTGCATGGCCGCGCTGGATGCTGAGCGTTATCTTGATAACCTGAATTAAGTTTCGTTTACAGGTACATGAAAAAACGTGGGAAATCGAGCGATTATCTGACGCTTGAATTTCCCGCATCCAGCTGCGCTGACCTGGAGCTGGTCAGGTCCGCTTTCGCAGATGTAGTCCCCATCACGCCGCATGGACGCGTCATTCCGCCTCCCTCGCGCCCGCCGCCCATACCATTGAGTCGTATGCGCGATGAACGGGAAGTCATTTATGAATCTATGCATGACCCGATTCGCTGGGATGAAGCAACAGAAAATGGTGAGGAACTTTCCTTTGTACGCCCCGGGTTATCTCGACTGATTTTGCGCCGTTTAAGGCGGGGTGAATGGGTTTCACAGGCCGAGCTGGATTTACATGGCTTGACCAGACGCGATGCCAAAATTGAATTGGCAAATTTCCTGTTCGAATGCAAACGGCATGGAATCCGCTGTATACGGATCATCCACGGCAAGGGACTGGGATCAATCAACCGCGAACCTGTGCTCAAACTGCATGTCAGACATTGGCTGATGCAACGAGAAGAAGTCCTGGCATTTGTTCAGGCAAGGCCGGTTGATGGTGGAGGTGGCGCGGTAATGGTTTTGCTCAAATCAAACACGCAACGCTGAAGCATATGTTTATGTTCATCAATCAGCGCTGCATCATTCGTTAATTGAATTGATCCGATTGCAATATTTTTTTGTTTAATTGTTGCGCTTTAGGCCACAGATTCATTATCATCGCGTCGCTCAATGATTCTGGGCTAACACATTAATGGAGAACGCACATGTCTTCCTATCAGGAAATTCTTTCCCAAATCGAAGATCTCAAGCGCAAGGCTGAAGATGTCCGCCAGCAGGAAATGGCTGGCGCTATTGCAGAAATCAAGCGACTAATGGCCCAATTTGGCGTTACCAGTGAAGATCTTGGTTTGACGGGTCGTGCCGGTGCCGTCAAAGGTAAAACCCGTGGAACGGTAGCCGCAAAATATCGTGACCCGATAAGCGGGAAAACCTGGACAGGGCGCGGCCGTCGTCCCGGTTGGGTGCTTGACCTTGAGGGCCAGGGAAAAAGTCTTGATGATTGCCGAGTGGCCTGATTCAAGGTTCATTTCCCCAATAAAAACCCCCGCTTAGGCGGGGTTTTTTATTGGGGCCGAATCAAGGTTAGTCCAAGGCAGCTTTCAGAATGGCTTCAAGCTGTGTTTTGTGCTGGCTGGCAATACCTGTTGCCGGGGCGGAGGATTCCGCGCGACCGGCATAGCTTAGTGGTATTGACGTGATCTGGTGCAGGTGGTGCGCCATGAAGCGCCAGGGCCCCTGATTCCGTGGTTCGTCCTGTGCCCAGACCAGTTCTTGCGCGCCTGCATATCGCTGCAAAACAACGCTCAATTCCATGTCCGGTATCGGATACAACTGCTCCACCCGGATCAGTGCGATATGTTCAAGCGATTTTTCCCGAATGGCCCGGGCAAGGTCGTAGTAAATCCGTCCGCTGCAAAACACAATTTTCTTGACTCTATCCGCCACAATGTTCGCATCTTCAAGAATCGGCTGAAATTTCCCGGAAGCCAAATCAGACATTGGCGAAATTGCATCCGGATGTCTCAACAGGCTCTTTGGGGTAAATAAAATCAAGGGTTTTCTATAAGGTCGTACCACTTGCCGACGCAACACATGGAACATTTGTGCGGGCGAACTGGGCTGAATGACCTGGATATTGTCGTGCGCAGTGAGTTGCAGAAAGCGTTCTATCCGTCCGGAAGAATGTTCCGGACCTTGCCCTTCATAACCATGTGGTAGAAACAGCGTGAGACCATTCAAACGGTCCCACTTTGTCTCCCCCGAAGCAATGAATTGGTCGATTACCACTTGCGCGCCGTTGACGAAATCACCGAACTGGGCTTCCCAGATGACTAACTGATCCGGAGCGGCGCCTGCATAACCATATTCGAACCCCAGAACTGCCTCTTCCGACAGCAGCGAATCAATCACGAGAAAATTCGCTTGTCCGGGAATAAGGTGCTGTAGCGGAATAAAAACTCCCGCATCCCAACGTTCACGATTCTGGTCATGCAAAACTGCGTGGCGATGGAAGAACGTGCCTCGCCCCGAATCCTGACCAGTCAGACGGACCGGCACACCATCGCTGAGCAGACTGGCGTAGGCCAGATTTTCCGCCATGCCCCAATCGAGCGCTTGCTCACCCTCCCCCATCAATTTTCGATCATCCATGATCTTCTGCACACGCGGATGCAACGTGAAGCTGACCGGAATATCGAGCAAGCGTCTGGACAATGCCTGCAAGCGGTTGGCAGGAATGGATGTCCTGACTTCATCGCGCCAATGGGTTTCGCGATAAGGCGCCCAGTCCGCCGTGTTGGGATTTTTTGCACCGCTTTGATGGCTTGCTGGCGCATCAAGGCCAGCCTTGTAGGACTGGATCATTGCCGTCGCTTCCTGCGCGCTGACCACACTCATTGCTTCCAGTCGCTCTGCGTAAAGCGCCCGAGTGCTGGGCAAGGCGTGAATACAACGATACATCAGCGGCTGTGTCGCCATCGGCTCGTCCTGTTCATTGTGTCCCAGGCGGCGATAGCAAATAAGATCGATGGCAATGTCGCGTTTCCAGAACATGCGATATTCCAGCGCAATTCGCGCGGCGCGGATCACCGCTTCCGGGTCATCGCCGTTGACGTGCAGCACCGGCGCCTCGACCATTTTCATGACATCCGTGCAATACAGGCTGGATCGACTGTCGCGCGGGTCGGATGTCGTGAAGCCGATCTGATTGTTGATCACGATATGAATCGTGCCGCCGGTGCGGAAACCACGCGTAGCCGCCATGTTCAGCGTCTCCATAACCACGCCCTGGCCTGCTAGTGCGGCATCGCCGTGGATCAGGATCGGCATCACCTGACTACCGTCACGGTCACCGCGTCGTTGCTGCTGGGCGCGCACCCAGCCTTCAACAACTGGATTGACAATCTCCAGATGCGACGGGTTGAAGGCCAATGCCACGCGTATGCCCCCCCCGGCGGTCACCAGATCAGCGGCGAAGCCCTGGTGGTACTTCACATCACCGCTACGACGAACATCGACCTCCTCATGTGCCGCATGCTCGAACAACTCGATTACCGATCGGTCCAGCACGTTATGGAGCACATTCAGCCGGCCACGGTGCGCCATGCCGAGACCGATTTCCTGGATGCCGACGCGAGCCGATTGCTCGATCAGATCGTTCAACAACGGGATCAGGGATTCGGCGCCCTCCAGCGAGAAGCGCTTTTGCCCGACGAAACGGGTATGCAGGGTTTTTTCAAGCGTTTCCGCCGCCGTCAGTTGGCGCAGCAGCCAGGTGCGCAGATCTTCATCGAATACTGGCGCGCCAAATTCGCCTTCCAGCCGTTTCTGCAACCAGCGCTTTTTCTGGGTATCGCAAAGATGCATGTACTCGGCCGACAGCGTGCCACAGTACGATTTCTTCACGCGGGCGATGATGTTGCGCAACGTGTCGCGTCCGTTCTTGCCCGATGCGCCGGCAAGAGAGCCGGTTTCATATTCCTGATTCAGGTCGGAAGGCGTCAAGCCATGGTTGGCCGGGTCCAGTTCCGGGATATGTGGCGGCGGCTGGCGATGCAGCGGGTCGAGATCGGCAGCGCGGAATCCATGGAAGCGGTAGGCATTGATCAATTGAAGGACGCCGACCTGGGTTGCTTCGCATTTGAGCAGCGGCAGATCGGATATCTCGACCGCCTCCTTTTTGGCAAATCGTCCAAGCGAGGAATCATGCGTGGACTCGGCCGCTGGGGCAACTTGATCCGGTTCGCGGGCGGCCAGATAGGCATCCAGATAATCCGCGCTGCCGGAAAAAAACGCTGTAGCCGGAAGAGAGTCGCGCTTCATATTCACCCCGTTCGATCAGAGTTGTGGAAATACCGCCGCTCGCCAATGCGCGCGGCGCGGCGATTGGCAGAATCAGGCTCCGCGCAGCGCGACAGGCACGAATTCACGCCGCAACGGGCCGGTATAGAGCTGGCGCGGGCGCGCGATCTTGTGACCCGGAGCGGCAACCATCTCGTTCCACTGTGCGATCCAGCCGGCAGTGCGCGCCAGAGCGAAGATGGCGGTGAACATCGAGGTGGGAATGCCGAGCGCGCGCAATACGATGCCGGAATAGAAATCGACGTTCGGATACAGTTTTTTCTCGATGAAATATTCATCTTCCAGCGCAATCTGCTCCAGCTTCAGCGCAATCTTGAACATCGGGTCGTCATGCAGGCCGAGTTCATCCAGCACTTCATGACAGGTCTGCCGCATGATCGCCGCGCGCGGGTCCATGTTCTTGTAAACGCGATGGCCAAAACCCATCAGCCGGAAGCCGGAGGTCTTGTCCTTTGCGCGTTTGACGAATTCACCGATATGGGCAACGTCGCCCATCTGCGCAAGCATGCTCAGCACAGCCTCGTTCGCGCCGCCATGCAACGGCCCCCACAGGCACGCGGTACCGGCCGCGATGCAGGCGAACGGGTTGGCGAAACTGGAGCCGGCCATGCGCACGGTGGAAGTCGAGGCATTCTGTTCGTGATCGGCGTGCAGGATGAAGATGCGATCCAGCGCACGCGCCAGAATCGGGCTGGGCTCGTATTTCTCGCACGGATTGGCATGCAGCATGTGCAGGAAATTCTCCGCGTAGCTCATGTGGTTCTGCGGATAGATGAAGGGCTCACCCTTGTTGTACTTGTATGACCAGGCCGCAACCGTCGGCACTTTCGCCAGCAGCCGGAACATCGAGATTTCGCGTTGCTGAGCATCGGCGACATCGCTGCTCTCGGGATAAAACGCCGCCATTGCGCCGATGATCGAGACCATGACCGCCATCGGGTGTGCATCGCGTCGGAAGCCCTTGTAGAGCGACAGCATTTGATCGTGCAGCATGGTGTGGCGGCTGACCAGGAAATCGAATTCCTTCTTCTGCTCTGCGCCGGGCAGTTCACCGTGCCAGAGCAGATAGGACACTTCAAGGAAATCGGAGCGCTCGGCCAGTTGTTCGATCGGATAGCCGCGGTAATAAAGCAGGCCCTGGTCACCATCAATGTAGGTGATGCTGGATGAACAACTGGCGGTGGAGAGAAAACCGGGGTCGTAGGTGAAATGGCCCTGATTACCCAGGGCACGGGTGTCGATGACATCCGGTCCCAATGTTCCCTGCATGGTGGGCAGGCTGATGGTTTGTTCTTCGATTTGCAGCGTGGCGTTTGGCTTGGTCATGTTATTGGTTACCTTTGTTTGCTCGGGTGCCTAGTTGTTTTAATCGCCTCCACCACGTCGCGAAACTCGGCGGGAGAAGCACTCGCTCCGGTAATCCAGTCGAACAACGCCATATCGTCCTGGTCCAGCAGGCGGACAAATACGGCCTGTTGCTCGGCGGGCAAATCGGCGTAACGGAGATCGAGAAATCGCGTCAGCCAGGCATCCAGTTCCAGCATGCCGCGCCGGCAGAGCCAGCGCATACGGTTGATGGAAGGTTCGCCAGTCACGCGAGAACTACAACGCCCGTTTCACCAGGAGCGACTTGATTTTGCCGATGGCGGCGGTGGGGTTCAACCCTTTCGGACACACCTCGACGCAGTTCATGATGCCGTGGCAGCGGAACAGTCGATACGGGTCTTCCAGGAAATCCAGGCGTTCGTTGGTCGATTGATCGCGCGTATCGGCGATGAAGCGGTAGCCCTGCAACAAGGCGGCCGGACCAAGAAACTTGTCCGGATTCCACCAGAACGATGGGCAGGAAGTCGTGCAGCAACCGCACAGAATGCACTCCCACAAACCATCCAGCTCGGCGCGTTCCTGCGGGCTCTGCAAGCGCTCGTTTTCCGGCTCCGGGTCGAGGTTGATGAGGTAGGGTTTGACTGCACGGTAATGCTGATAGAACTGCGCCATGTCGACGATCAGGTCGCGGATCACGCCCAGGCGTGGCAGGGGGCGAATCTCGATCGGCTGTTTCAATCCTTCCAGCGGCGTGATGCAGGCCAGCACATTGGTGCCATTGACATTGACGCCATCGGAACCGCACACCCCTTCGCGGCAGGAACGGCGGAACGAAAGGCTTTCATCCAGCGTGTCCTTGATCGCAATCAGCGCGTCCAGCACCTTCTTGCCCTTCGGGTCGTAGTCGAGGTCGTATTCCTGATGAAACGGCGCCGCGCCGGATTCGGGGTCGTAGCGGTAGATACGGAAGCGCATCAGTACGTCCTTTCTTTCGGCTGGAAGGTGTCCACGGTGAGCGGCTTCAGGCGCACCGGCTTGTAGTCGAGCTGATCATCCTGCTGGAAATACAGGGTATGGCGCAGCCAGCGATCATCGTCGCGCTTGGGGAAATCCTCTCGCGTATGCGCGCCACGGCTTTCCGTACGCGCCAATGCCGACACCAGCGTGGCGCGGGAAATCGCCATCAGGTTGTCCAGTTCCAGTGCTTCCAGGCGCGCGGTGTTGAACATCCTGCTGTGATCGGACAAGGCCGCATCCGGCAGGCGGGCCTCGACCTTGTCCAGCATGGCCAGACCTTCCTTCAGCAACGCCTCGGTGCGATAGACGCCGCAATGGTCCTGCATGATGCGCTGCATCTCGTCACGCAGGCCGGCCACGGTTTCCGTGCCCTTGGGTTTGTCCCAGCGCGCCAGGCGGGCCAGCGCCTTGTCAACCTGCGCCTGCGGCAGCGGACGCGGATAAGGGTTGTCGCGCAGATATTCGATGACATGCTGGCCGGCGGCGCGGCCGAACACCACCAGATCGAGCAGAGAATTGCCGCCCAGTCGATTGGCGCCATGAACGGAAACACAGGCGCACTCGCCGACGGCATACAGGCCCGGCGCAGGTTCCTCGGGGCCATAGCGCACCGGTGAAACCACCTGGCCGTGCATGTTGGTCGGAATGCCGCCCATCATGTAATGCGCGGTCGGCGTGACCGGTATCGGATCGGTGATCGGATCGGCGCCGGCAAACTGCATGGAAAGCTCGCGGATGCCGGGCAGGCGCTCCATGATTTTTTCCGCGCCGAGATGCTCGATCTTCAGATGCACGTAATCGCCATGCTCGCCGCAGCCCTTGCCGGCGCGAATTTCCTGCGCGATGGCACGCGCCACCACGTCACGCGAAGCCAGATCCTTGGCATTCGGCGCATAGCGGGTCATGAACTTCTCGCCATCCTTGTTGACCAGATAACCGCCCTCCCCTCGCACGCCTTCGGAAATCAGGCTGCCCACTTCCGGAATGCCGGTCGGGTGGAATTGCCAGAACTCCATGTCCTCCAGCGGCAAGCCGGCGCGCAGCACCATGCCGAGGCCATCGCCGGTGTTGATATGGGCGTTGGTGGAATGGCGGAAGATGCGGCAGGCGCCACCGGTCGCCAGCAGTGTGGCGCGTGATTCGAACAGACTGGCCTCGCCGGTCTCGATCTCCAGCGCGACCACGCCGAGTACCGTGCCCTCGTCGTCGCGGATCAGATCGAGCGCGAAAAACTCGTCGAAGAACTGCGTGCGCGCCGCGATATTGCGCTGGTACAGCGTATGCAGCAGCGCATGGCCGGTCCGATCCGCCGCCGCGCAGGTGCGGATCGCCTGCTCGCCGCCGTAGTTCTGCGACTGACCGCCGAACGGACGTTGATAGATCTTGCCATTGTCCAGGCGCGAAAACGGCAGGCCCATGTGTTCCAGCTCATATACCGCGCTGGCCGCATTGCGGCACATGAACTCGATGGCATCCTGATCGCCCAGGTAATCCGACCCCTTCACGGTGTCGTACATGTGCCAGTGCCAGTTGTCATCCGACACATTGGCCAGCGCCGCCGTGATGCCGCCTTGCGCCGACACCGTGTGCGACCGCGTCGGAAAAACCTTGGAGATCAGCGCCACTTTCAGGTTGGCCTGCGACAGTTGCAGCGCAGCGCGCAAACCGGCGCCGCCGCCACCGACGATGACTGCGTCGAATGTGCGCTTCGGAATCTGCGTTGAATTCATGGCTTTGCTCACCTCACGCTCCAGAGGATGTCCACCGTCCAGACCAGGCAAGCCAGGTAGAGCACGGCGAAGGCGAAATAGAGGGACAGACGCAACAGCGTGCAGCGCGCGCAGTGCAGGTAATCAATGAAGATTTCACGCAGGCCGATCCAGGCATGGGCCAGCATCGCGGCGACAAACAGGAAAGTCGCCACTTTCATCGCCAGCGCTTCGAACAGACCCCGCCAGGCGGCATAGTCAAGCGGGCCTGAACACAGCGTGCAAACCAGAAATACCGGCAGGAACAGTGCCATGTAGACCGCGCTGGCGCGTTGCAGCAACCACATGTCCAGCCCGCGATGCGATCCGCCGACGCGTCTCATGCGGCACCTCCCGCCAGGCTGAGCAACGCGACCAGGCCGACCAGCGCGATCGCCGCCGCCATGGCCAGTTTCGCGGTCAGGCGCGCGCGCAGCTTCTCCTCACCCCAGCCAAGATCAAAGCCAAGATGGCGCAAGCCGGCGAACAGGTGATGCAACAGCGCCCACAGCGTGGCGAGGCCAATCAGCCAGCCCAGGCCGCCGCCGAAAAACGATTGCACGCGAGCGAAATCCTCCGCCGAGCTCAACGACAGCATCAGGATGTAAAGCAGAGCGGGGATCGCCAGGGAAAGAAAAGCACCGCTGGCGCGATGCATGATGGAAACCACCCCGCCTAGCGGCAGCCGGATGGCCAGAAGATCAAGGAAGAATGGGCGTTGCCGATGCATGTCTCCGTCCTCTTGTTTGCAGCGATGAACTTCAAGCGGGTCGGCGCATTTAACGCTTATTGCGCTGCACAATCAACACTTGCAACGGTTGGGTTTTGGCCGTAAACCAGTGAATTCCGGTTGGCTGAAAGCATCAGCGATTCCACTCCGTCCGATCGGCCTGGAAATTCATGGCGATCCATGCGCCGGCAATGCCCATGGCCGCAAACGTCGCCAGCCACAGCCAGACGTCAAAACCATCCCAGCGGATACGCTTGACCATCGCATCCGCAAGAACGAGACCCAGCATCGGCAGGAATCCCCAACCTGCCAGCGTTAGACCCAACGCACGTTGCTCGCCGGGGGTGGCGCCACGCAACAACACCCAGGCGCCCAATGCCGGCGTCAGAAAGGTGACGCTGTAAAGATGGGCATGGAAATCGTCCAGCGCCCACGACCAGAAGCCTGCCGCCGTAGATGGCGCGAACAGCAGCAGCCCGCCGTAAACACCCGCAATGCCGACCACACCCAGAAGCACGATTCGCAAAGCGCCAGTTGGGCGGATGCCCGGTTGCGGCAAGGGCAGTCTGCGGTAAAGCCACCAATGCGCCCCGGCATTGGCACATACGCCGATGTAAAGCACAAACCAGATCCAGGTTTCCAGCCGCAACGGATCGAAGCGGTCAAGGTGGACAAACGAATAGATCGTTACCACCAGCGTGAAAATAAAGATCATCGGCGTCACCACGCGCGCCGGAGACCAGCGACCGGATATCGCCTGCAACAAGGCGGCTATCAGCGCCGCTGTGTAAAGCGCGCCCAGGTAGCGCAGATTGAACGGCGTCAACGACCATGGCCAGAACGGTTGAATAACGGGCGGATGCAGCAGTAGCCCGCCCCCTGCCCAAGTCAAAATCAGCACCTCCAGCCAGGTCACCCACCGCAACAGGCCGCTGATGCGCGGATTAGTGTCGTTGTTCATATGCCATTCCCGGTTCATTTTCACGGTATTGCGAGACTGAGCTATTTTCGACCCACGAAACAGGGTTGGCGCCATGAACCCTTGGTCATAAATAATACGAATTAACTATTTTTCATATTTCTTACTATGATGACGTCACTTTTCTTCGCCAGCCCAACATGAAACTCCCCCTGCTGCTGCTGTCCATCCTGCTTTCGCCTCTGGCATTCGGCCATGACCTCTGGATCGAGCGCAGCGGACCGCTGCATACCCTGTCCTACGGCCACGAGCGTTCAGGCCACGAAGGCGCGAAGCGTCTCGAATACAAGCCGGAAACGGTGCGGCAAGCGCGCTGCTTCGATGAATCCGGCCAGGAACTGCGCGCCGAACAGGGCAGGCAGTTTCCGGTCAGATTGAAGGGCGATTGCGCCGTGAGCTGGTTTCAACTTTCCAGCGGCTACTGGAGCAAGACACCCTATGGCACGAAGAACCTGCCCAGGACCGAAGTCGGCGCGGTGATCGAAAGCTGGCGTTCCTTCGAAGCCATCAAGCGCATCGACCACTGGACGCATCTTCTGGCGGGACCGTTGACGCAGGAACTCGAACTGGCACCTGCCGGCGACCCGCGCAAGCTCAAAGTCGGCGAAAAGCTGCGTTTACGCGCCTTTTTTCTGGGCAAGCCCGCCGCCAACGTGAGCGTGGCGTACTTCGGCAGAACACGCGGCGTTACCGGTTCCGACGGCACGGTCAATATTCGTCTGACCGAGCCCGGCGTCCAGCTGGTCCAGGCCAGCCTGGAACTGCCGCTCGATGACGGCAAAGCCGACAAGACACTGCACAGTTCTTCACTGCAATTCGAACTGCCATGACATCCCGACTTCTTTTCATCATGTTTCTGATGGCGTCCGGGCCATTGCGGGCACATGACCTTCAATACACCGTGGTTGGTGGCCAGGCGGTGGTGATCAAACTGTTCCATGTCGACAACTCCCCGTTCAGCTTCGAGGGTTACGAGATTTACCGCGATGGCGAAAAACTGCCCTATCAGGTCGGCCGCACCGATGCCCTGGGCCGCATCGCCTTCCTGCCCGACCGGGCCGCGAACTGGCGTGTGAAGGCATTCTCGGAAGACGGCCACGGTCTCGATTTCAAAATCGGTACCGATGCCGCGGCCACGCTTTCCGGTTCAGAGAAGCCCGCTTTCGAACGCTACAGCCGGATTTTCATCGGTGTCGCGGTCATTCTCGGCCTGTTCGGATTCTTGAGCCTGTATCTGAAGCGGAGAAAAACAACATGAAAGTTACGCTGCTGCCCGCACTGCTGTTGGTCTACCCGCCTGCATTCGCCCACCACGGCGTCGCTTCCCTTGGCGCGGCAGGTCTGGAGGGCCCCGGCGCGCCAGTGGAAACATCCAGTTCCGCGACCTTGCCGGAGGGGAAATGGTTGGGTTATCTGAAGGTTGATCACGCTAAATCGAAGACCAATCTGGTTGCGCCGCCGGAAGGCGATTACAACCAGTACTGGATGCTGGGTCTGGGCTACGGCTTCAAGCCCTGGTTGTCCGGCTATGTCTTCCAGCCCTACAACATCAAAAAGGACACGCCTGGCGGTCTCGACTCCAAGGGCTTTACCGACCTGTCGCTGATGGGCGTCATCGGCTTCAAGTACGACGAAGGCTTCATGCTGGTACCGGCCAGGGAAAGCCTGGACGACCTGATGGACTGGCATTTCACCGCATACGGCGGTTTATCCCTGCCCAGCGGCAATGCCAACCATCGTCTCGACGACAGCAGCATCGACCCCGGAAAATCTCTTGGCTTTGGCAAGTCCGGCTTCAGTTGGGGCCTGACCGCAACCCGCCAGTTCAGCGAAAACGCCACCGCCGTGTTCGAAGCCGGCCAGATCGTTTTCCAGAAATACCGCTACGATCCTGATCCGGTCGGCGGCAATCCGGGCGGACTCACGGTCAAATTCGGTACCGAAACCCGGCTCAACACCGCCCTCTCCTACCGCTTGCTGGCTCGCCCGGAAACCCGCTTCCGCCTCGACGGCAACGCCGAACTGAATTTTCTGAAACTGGGCCGCGATGTGGAGGATGGCATCGGCGCCATCGCCACCGGCGGCGAGATGGTTTATGGCGTGCTGGGCGTGCGCCTGTACCAGAACAACATGAGCCTGGGCCTGGCGCTGAAAAAACCGATCTGGACCGATCTCAACGAGGAAAACCTGCAGCAGGGTGCCGAAGGCAGGGAAAAATACCGCCTCATCGCCACTTTCTCGACCCTGTTCTAAATCGCCATGCACATCCCCGACGGCTTCATCTCGCCGCAAACCTATCTGCCGGCCTACGCGCTGGCGGCGGGCTTGTGGGCCTTCGCCGCGCGACGGGTGAAACGCGATCTGGACGCCGAAACCTTGCCTTTTCTGGCCGCCTATACCGCGCTGTCCTTCGTGCTGATGATGGTCGCCCTGCCCCTGCCCGGCGGCACCACGGCGCATGCAGCCGGCATCGGACTGCTCGCGGTCGGCTTTGGCGGCTGGATGAGTTTTCTTGCCATCTCGCTTGTGTTGGCCATGCAGGCGCTGCTGTTTGGCGACGGTGGCATTACTGCATTGCCGATCAATGCGGTAGCGATGGGATTCGTCGGCAGCTTTTCGGCGCTGGCGGCATGGAAACTTTTCGGCCGCTTCAACGAAAGCATCGCTTTATTCCTGGCCGGCTGGTTTTCCATCGCGTTGCCGGCGTTGCTGGTCGCGCTGATTCTGGGCGTGCAGCCGCTGCTCGCGCACGATGCCCAGGGCGCACCATTGTTCTTCCCGTTCGGACTCGCCGTTACGCTGCCTGCCGTACTGTTGCCACATGTGTTGATCGGATTGGCGGAAGGCGTGCTGACCATGCTCGGCTATCGCTACCTGACCCGTTTGCGCGCCAGGATCCTGCAATGAAGCGCGACCGCGCCTGGCTGCTGCTCTACCTCGCTACGGTCATCGCAGCGACATTGATCCACGATCCCCGCTGGCTGGCGGTCGGCCTGGCGCTGGTCGTGCTCCTGGCCGGCCGCGAAGCGGGCGTTCTGCTGCGCCGCGCCGTGCTGAGCGTGCTGGCTTTCAACACCCTGATCAGCCTGAGCTACCTCGGCATGGCCTGGTGGCGCGACTTTTCACCCTGGCAAACCCTGCTGCTGCTCAACCTGCGTGTACTGTTGCTGACCTGCCTGACTTTCCTGTTCATCACCCGGGTCAACCTGTTTCAAGCACTCGATTTTTCGCGAAGCCTGACTTATGTGCTTGGCCTCGCCTATAGCCAGGCGCTCACTTTCAGCCGCGCACATGATGATTTTCGCTACGCGCTGGCCAGCCGTTCGCTGCAGCGCCCCGGCCTGCTCGATCGCTACCGCGCCAGTGCGGCGGCGGTGTCATGGTTCATCGAAAAATCCCTGCATGCCGCCACCCAATCCTCGCAAGCCCTGCGTTCACGCGGCTTTTTCCATGACTGAACTACGTTATCGCGTCGTCAAACCGGCCCCGGCAGGTGCACAGGATGCTGACCCAGTACTGGCGATGGTCGGTGTCGAGCATCGCTATGGCGCGGCCGAAGTCCTCTGCGGCATCGACTTCGTGGTGCATCCGGCCGAAAAAGTGGTGCTGCTTGGCTGCAACGGCAGCGGCAAATCAACCTTGCTGAAAATCCTGAATGGCCTGATTGCACCTACATCCGGCCGCTTTCTCTATCAAGGCGAGGAAATCACGCCGGCTCGTCTGAAAATTCCCGCGCTGCATCGCCGCTTCAGAAGTGAAGTTGCGCTGCTGTTCCAGAATCCGGACGCCATGCTGTTCAACCCGACCGTGTTCGATGAGATTGCCTTCGGACCGCGCCAGACAGGACTGGCGGACGTCGCGGAGCGGGTGCGTCACTGGGCGGATCAGGTCGGCGTCAGCCAGCACCTGAAGCGGCCGCCGTTCACGCTTTCCGGCGGCGAGAAACAGAAAGTCTGTCTTGCCGCACTGCTGGCGCTGGAGCCGAAAGTCCTGCTGCTCGACGAACCTACCGCCGCGCTCGACCCGCGTTCCACCGGCTGGCTGGTCGATTTTCTGTCCGGCCTGCCAATCACCACGCTGACCACCACCCACAACCTCAGCCTGGCGCCGGAACTGGGCAGCCGCGCACTGGTGCTGGGCGAAGACCACCGCCTGATCCACGACGGCTCGCTGCACGCCCTGCTAACCGACATGGAGCGGCTGGCTGCCGCGAATCTGGTGCATACCCACCGCCACCGCCACGGCGACATCGAACACCGGCATACACATGTGCATGACTGGCAATAGAAAGACCGCTGGCAGCGAGGTCTAAGGAGTCCAGCCCAGTTCACGATGGATGGCCAGGTGGCGGGGCGTCCATGAATGCGGTGTCTTGGCGACGAAATTGTGCCGTGCGATGTGATAGCTCGGATCGAAACCGAAGAAGTTGCGTCGCATCTGCTGCAACTCCTCGGCGCGATAGATCGCGAGCGGCTTGACGGCTTCATCGGCCGCTCTCCGCTGTCGTTTTACGGCAAGCCGTTCGCTGAAGTCGGCGCAGTCGGCAATTGATCCGGCGCGAAGCGCGACTTCCCGCTCGAAGGCGGCCGAATCATCGCCAAAACAGGCGTCAAGAAATCCCTGCTTTTCCGCTTCGAGCGCGCCCATCGGCAAGCGCCGCCGCATGATCTCCTTCGCGGCCGCCGCTCCCACCCGGCGTGGCAGCAGATAGCTCCAGAATTCGGAGCCATGCAGGTTGCCCATGTTCTTGTAATGCGGGTTAAGCACGACGCCGCGCCGCGCCCAGACATAATCTGCAGCCAGGGCCAGGAAGGCGCCGCCGGCACCGGCGTTGCCGCGCAATGCGCTGATCGTCAGATGGCTTTCGGTGCCGATGATGGCCTGGCATAGATCGTCCATTGCATTGATGTTGCGCCAGGATTCGTCCGAAGCGCTGTCCGCCGCTTCGATGCGATTGAGGTCCAGTCCGTTGCTGAAGAAGTCGGCGCCGCCCAGCAGCACAATGATCCGTGTCGGCCGCAGCAAAGCGGACTGGTAAGCCGCCAGCAACAGCTCACACGCCGTCGTGCCCATCGCGCCGTTATAGAAATCGAACGACAGATAACCGATTCGGCTGGCTTCACGATAGGTGATGTCCGGGCTGCTGTCGGCCAGTTCGGGCAACGCCGCTGCTTCCGGACAGGCCAGCATGGCCGGCAACTTGATTCCATTGTCGATGCGTTTGACGTGGCCCAGCCATACCGCGCCATCGACTGTCGCCCGCACCACGCCCTCTCCGGAACGGCCGATCATTTCGCCGGCTGCGCCGGACAGGTCAAACGGTCGCGCGTTGAACAGATGGCAGGGCTGCCCGAACAAGGTGTCGCGAACGCCGGGGAATCCATCCGAGCACCGTATTTTCGCCAGCACGCGCAAGGTGTCGTCGTTTAGCCAGTCTATCGCGCGCTCGGCCTGGCGCATGACCGGATGCATCGGTTTCAAGGTTTGCGCTTGCGGCTGCCAGCGTCCGGCCAGATAGTCCGGCAGTCGTTCGATAGCAGTGAATACCGCGCGCACGGCCGCTTCGGTCACTTCATTGCGATACAGACTGGATTTCATCGCGGGCCGCATGGCGAATGTTTCCGCAGCCCAGACCGGCCCGGCATCCATATCCGCTTCTGCCTGCAACAGCGTCACGCCCCAATCCGGTACGTCGTCGAGAATCGCCCAGTCCAGCGCCGAAGGCCCCCGGTCGCCAACCACGCCGGGATGCACGATCAGGCAGACATGCTCGCGCCAGATCGACTCCGGAATTGCGCGGCGCAGATAAGGCGCCACGATCAGATGTGGACGCAACAGAGCCACGGCCTCCCGGGTCACCGCATCGTTGATGTCGAATTCGACCGAAACCTGGTGCCCGCTCGCGCTCAGTTCGATGAACAAGCGCTGGGTCAGGCTGTTGAAGGCGTGGGTCAGGAACAGGATACGCATGGCTATTTGACTGAAGTGGCGCGAGGGACTGGAATGCAGCGCCGGTTTCAAGGTTCAAGGTTCAGACCATCTCAGCTCTGCCGGCGCATGTCGCGCAGGGTGGACAGCGCAGCAGGATAATCAAAACTCTGGATCTGCTTCACCAGCAATGCCAAGTCTCGCGCTTCGCAGGTTTGCGCGAGTATGGGCAACACGCTTTGCAAGGTCGCCACACTGCGCAGGTCATCCTCGCCGAGCAGGTGTTCCAGATCATCCAGCATGACGCCTGGATCGCTGTCGGGCATCCCGCCGGAAATCACCTCGGGCAAATTGACGTTGACCAGCCAGTCAAAATGAAAGCGACTGCCCTGGCCCGGTGCGCTTTCACAGGACAAGCGGCCGCCCAGCAGTTCGGCATAGCGTGCGCTGATCGCCAGGCCAAGTCCGAGACCGCCGTATCGCCGCGTTCTGGCATCGTCGATCTGGCGGAATGGCTGGAATAGCTTGTCCTGATCGGCCTCGGCAATGCCGATACCGGTATCGCTCAGCGTCACCCGCAAGTGATAGGTTCCCTTCATCTCCGTCGCGCTGGTCCGTTTTCCGGCAAACAGGCCGACCTGACCCCGGTCGGTGAACTTGACCGCATTCAGCAGCATGGGGCGCAGACACCCAATCAACCATTCACATTCACCGGCAACCCGCGCGGGCAGGTCGGGCGCCAGATCGATCGACACATACAGTCCCTTTGCCGATCCGGCGCGCCGCAATTCATCCGCCAGGCTCGCCAGCAAAGCCGCCAGATCGATGCTGCCCTGCTTGAGCGGGGCTTCGAGCGATTCCAGACGCGTGAACTCCATCACTTCATTGACCAGCGTCAGCAGGTTGCCGCCCTGCTCGCTGATGCGGCGAACTTGTTCAACCGCCTTGTCGGGCAGATCGGCGCGCTGCAATAGATGGGCAAACCCCAGAATGCCGTTCAGCGGCGTACGCAATTCATGGCTCATCGCAGACAGGAATGCGCTTTTCGAGCGGCTTGCCTGCTCGGCGCTGTCGCGGGCCCGTGCGAGTTCCGTGTTGGCGATCTGCATGGCGTTGCGGGCTCCCTCCAGTTCGGTCAGGTTGTCGGCCAGATCGTGCCAGCGTCGCCGCAGCAGTTCGAGCAACGCCCAGCCCAGCAGAGCAATGAGCAGAAATACGCCGGCATGCCTCAGCCAGGTTTGCTGCCGCGCATGTGCCGAGGCGGCGACGATGGGGTCGAAAGGCAGCGAGACGCTGATGCCGCCACGGATGTCGCCGACTTTGTAACCCTGCCTTGCATGGCAAACCATGCACGGCGGCATTACTTTCAGTGGCGCCATGTAGCGTAGTCTGGTTGCCCCGGTGCCGTTGGCCTGAAGCTCGATCACTTCCTTCACGCCGCGTTCGAATGCCGCCAGTGCGACG
>CAMDGQ010000024.1 GCA_945897955.1 Tepidiphilus sp. J10
GGGCGAGAGCCGGTGAAATTGGATAACGAGGGCTTGCATAAACTACTGACTGGCAAGGTGGTGATGATTACCGGTGCCGGCGGTTCAATTGGCTCTGAGTTGTGCAGGCAGATCATCCATTTCAAACCGCGCTTGCTGGTCATGCTGGAGCAGAGCGAGTTCGCGCTGTATGGCATGGAGCAGGAATTCGCAGAGTCTTGGCCTGATCAAGCCTTGCTTTGTGCTATTGGAGATGTGAAAGATGCCGCTAGGGCAACTCAGGTTATTAATGAACAGCGGCCCGATGTGGTGTTCCATGCCGCTGCCTATAAGCATGTGCCGTTGATGGAACAAGTGAATACGCTGCAGGCACTGAAAAATAATGTGCTGGGGACATGGGTGGTTGCCCGCGCTGCGCGTGATGCCGGGGTAGGGCATTTCGTCATGATTTCCACCGACAAGGCAGTGAATCCGACCAATGTCATGGGGGCTTCCAAGCGATTGGCAGAGATGGTTTGCCAGTCTTTGCAGAGCGAGGGTGGGACGCGCTTTGTCTCGGTCCGTTTCGGTAACGTTTTGGGCTCGTCCGGCAGTGTGATTCCGAAGTTCCAAAAGCAGATTGAAGCCGGTGGTCCGGTGACGGTGACACATCCGGAGATCACCCGCTTTTTCATGTCGATTCCAGAGGCTGCGCAGCTTGTTATGCAGGCGGGTTTGATGGGGCGTGGCGGCGAGATCTTCGTGATGGACATGGGGGAGTCGATCAAGATCGCTGATCTGGCTCGATTGATGATTCGTCTTTCAGGTAAGAGCGAAGACGAGATTCGTATCGCGTATTCCGGCTTGCGTCCAGGCGAGAAACTCTACGAAGAGGTGTTGGCGGATACGGAGACTACGTTGCCGACGCCGCATCCGAAACTGCGTGTGGCGAGTGCACGTAAGGCAGATGACGCTTTGGTGAGCGAGTTTCTGGCTTGGATCTCTAATACAACAGCGGCAAGCGATGCCGCTGTCAGGGCGCATCTATTGAACTGGTTGCCGGGGGAATATCAGCCGGAGTTGAGTCAATCCCTGGATTCTGGTGTAGGTGTTGAAGGTGAAACCGGGAAAGCGACATCCTCGTACAGCACATCCATCGATAGCCGGATCCCGACGCTTTCCAGCACGACATCATCCGTTGCGCCGCTGGCGTAGAGCACCCAAAGTCCATCTTCCTCGCGTCGCCGAAACAGGTCGGCATGGCGACGATCTTCTTCTATCAGCAAGTATTCCTTGAGTATCTCTATGTTGCGGTAGCACTCGAATTTAAGACCGCGATCATAGGCTGCCGTTGATTCGGACAGCACTTCGACGATCAACGCAGGGTGTTGTTTTGCAAGATCGGTTTCCGGCGTTTTATCGCGCGCATCACAGGTCACCATGACATCAGGGTAAAACGAGGCATCGGGGGCGTCGATGCGTAACTTCATGTCGGCGATAAAAGGGCGGCAAGGGCTGCCGCGTAGCGAGGAACGGAGCGCCGCAAAAAGATTGCCGGAGATCGTGTTATGACCATCTCGAGCGCCGGTCATCTCAAAAATCTCGCCATTGATGTACTCGTGGCGCTCGCTTTGCTGGGATTCCCATTGCATGAAATCGTCCAGGCTGAAATTGAGTGGATGCTGCTGAACACCCATGATTTTCCCCGTTTTCTTGGTCATATGAGTATAGATGAAGCTTGCTGCTCGGCATCCCTTTCTGCCGCTCTGGCGGCGACCAAGCCTTGTGCCAATGCGGTGGGCACACTGGGTTGTGGCGTATCGGTGACATCGCCGGCGGCGTAGATGCCGGTCACGGAAGTGCGTTGCCAGACATCAACCAGAATGTGGCCGCCTTGGCCCAATGCTGGTCTCAATTCAGGGGTAAAGCACGTCAGCATTTGTGTGTTCGGCAAGTAGCCGAACATCGCCAGCAGCCAGTTGTAGCGCACCTTGATTGCTCCCCAGGTGGCGACGATGTGATCGTCTTCCAGTTGGAGGTCGTCCGGGCTGCAGTTCTCGCGCAATTCAATCAATCGGTTGGTGTTGCATTCATCCTGGAACGGTTGCCGCGCGGAGAATCTGCGCCGTGTGCAGACACGAATTTGGTTGCCCCGTTCGGCGAGAAACAGCGAGTGGTCGAGCGCGTTATCACCGCCGCCTAGAATCAGTACGCGGGCTTGCCGAATGTCGTCGCGGATGCTTTCCGACAGTGGGCCGACGATCACCCGATCGGATTGCGCGGCCAGTGCGTCCAGTTCCGGCGTGCTGCGTGGATAAGTACCGGTGGCAATCACAATGGCGTCGGCGTGGATCGATTGCTTGCCGCTTGGTGTTGCCACTTCCAAGGTGAAATTGCCTGCTGCACCCGACACACGGGAGACGCGGCTATCGCGTAAGCAGGTCAGCGGCAATGTGGCGAAATGGCGCGCCATGCGTTCGCTCATTTCGCGCCCGGTTTCTTCCGGTTCGCCCAGCAACCAAAGGTTGGGGTGGAAATTGCCGAGTTGAATGCCGCCGATCTGGTTGCTTTGTTCAATCACGATGGGTGTCAGGCCGAAGGACAGGCAGGCATTGGCACAGGACATGCCGGCGGGGCCGGCGCCGAGGATGGCAACGATCATGGTGGGTTTTGCGCGGTTATCATCTGGCGCCGAAACTAGCACAGCCGCCATGACCGCTCCAGCCTCCATGCCGCAACTTCGATCACCAAACCTGCCTCCTCCCGACCCGGATGCGCTGAACCACTGCCGCGCAGTGCGCGCCCATATCCAGGCTGAAATCGAGCATGCCGGCGGCTGGATATCGTTCGCGCGCTACATGGAACTGGCACTCTACGCGCCGGGGTTGGGCTACTACGCCGGAGGCGCGGCGAAGTTCGGCGCGGCCGGTGATTTCATTACCGCGCCGGAAATGACGCCGCTGTTCGGTCGCACGCTGGCGCGTTCCGCCGAAGCCGTGCTGATGCAAACCGGCGGCGACATCCTGGAACTCGGCGCCGGCAGCGGTCGTCTGGCGCTCGATCTGCTGCGCGAACTGGAGCGCCGCGAAGGTTTGCCGGCTCAATACCGGATTCTTGAACTCAGTCCCGACTTGCGCGACCGACAGCGCGCCTTGTTGGCGGCGGAAGCGCCGCAACTGCTGCCGCGCGTGGTCTGGCTCGATGCGTTGCCGGACAGTTTTCGCGGTCTGATTCTGGCCAATGAAGTGCTCGACGCGATGCCGGTCCATCTGGTGCGCTGGCTGAATGGCGAGTTGTTCGAACGCGGCGTGGTTGATCAGGCCGGCGAGTTCGCATGGCGCGACCAGCCCCTGTCGGAGGGGCCGCTTTGGCGTGCTGCCGGCGCAATCAATCCGGGGGCGGACTATCTGTCGGAGATCAACCTCGCCGCCCCGGCCTGGATCGCCAGCCTGGCGCAATGCCTGGAGCGGGGCGTCATTCTCAGCCTCGACTACGGGTTTCCGCGCGCCGAGTATTTCCACCCGCAACGCGATAGCGGCACGCTGCGCGTGCATTACCGGCACCACAGCCTGGACGATCCGTTTTACCTGCCGGGCTTGTGCGATCTCACCGCGCATGTCGATTTCAGCGCCGTGGCCGATGCCGCCGCCGAAGCGGGGCTGGAACTGCTGGGTTACACCAGTCAGGCCAACTACTTGCTGAATGCGGGACTGCTCGATCTGATGCAAACCATGTCGCCGATGACCAGCGAATACCTGCGTGCTGCCGCCGCCGTGCAGAAACTGTTGCAGCCCTCGGAAATGGGCGAGTTGTTCAAGGCGATAGCATTCGGGCGCGGCATGGCCGAGACCTTGCCGGGATTCGAGCGCGGAGATCGGCGCGGCGCGCTTTAGCCGAATACTTCGGTCAGATCGACGTTGATACCAGCCAGTCCGGACACCGCTGTCGGCCCGGGCGTCTCAGTCGCAGTGATTTCGGTATAGCGGCCATCGGCCGGTGCGTGGTGAAAACGGATGCAGCGACCGGGGATGTCGACGATCCAGTACTCGGGTATGGCGTGGCGGGCATACAGCTCGGCTTTGACGCTGCGATCAAACGCGGCGGAACTGTCGGCGACCTCAACAACCAGCAGGACATCGTCGGGACCGGGATGCGCGCTGCGATAGAAGTCGGCGCGCGGTTTCAGCAAGGCGAGATCGGGGTAGACCTCGACGATGGGAGACAGGCGCAGCGCGTTATGTATGTGAACTATGGCTTTGCCGCGTGAGGTTTCCATGAAGGTTTGTGTCAGCCAACACACCGTTCCACAATGAAAACTGCCGATCGGCGCCATGTCGATCATGTTTCCATCAATGAGCTCTACGCGCTCGCCCGGTAAAAATATGCCGTTTTCCGCCATTTTCTGGAATTGCTCGGCACTGATGCGGTGGCGCGTGATGGGGGGTGGGAGGACGAGTTCCATGACCGGCTCCATTTGATACGCGAGCGGAATGTTGGGGCTTCAGTGGTGACCAGGCAAGCGCGCTCGCCTACTCATCAGCTCCCGCTTCCATGCCCAGTTCCTGAATCTTTCTGGTCAGCGTGTTGCGGCCCCAGCCGAGCAGCGTGGCGGCTTCGATCTTGCGGCCGCCGGTGTGGGCGAGGGCAACGCGGATCAGGGTGCGTTCGAATTCGCTGGTCAGGTCGTTGAGAATGCCGCTGTCGCCGCGTGCCAAACGGGTCTGTGCGGTGCGCGCAAGGGCTTCAGACCAGTCCAGCGCGGCGCTGGCGGCGTCGTGATTCGCTTCCGGCGGCAGATCTTTCACATCGACCATCTGGCTGGGCGCCATGACGGTGAGCCAGTGGCACAGGTTTTCCAGTTGTCGCACGTTGCCAGGGTAGGGCAGGGCGGCCAGCGCCTTCATGGCTTCCTCGGAAACCTGTTTCATTTCCACGCCGAGATCCTGCGCGCTCTTTTGCAGGAAATGCTTGATCAGCAGCGGAATGTCTTCCCGCCGCTCGCGCAGGCTGGGCAGCTTGATGCGGATGACGTTGAGGCGATGGAACAAGTCTTCCCGGAACAGGCCTTGCCGCACGCGTTCTTCCAGCGCCTGGTGGGTAGCGGCGATGACGCGGACGTTGACCCGCACCGGCGCATGGCCGCCGACGCGGTAGAACTCGCCGTCGGCGAGTACGCGCAACAACCGGGTTTGCAGATCGGACGGCATGTCGCCGATTTCATCGAGGAACAGCGTGCCGCCGTCGGCCTGTTCGAAACGGCCGCGCCGCGACGCGGTGGCGCCGGTAAAGGCGCCGCGTTCATGGCCGAACAACTCGCTTTCGAGCAGGTCTTTCGGGATCGCGGCGGTGTTCAGCGCGATGAACGGTTTGTCCTTGCGCGGGCTGTGCCGATGCAGGGCGTGTGCGACCAGTTCCTTGCCGGAGCCGGTTTCGCCGGTAATCAGCACGGTGGCATGGCTTTGGCTCAAACGGCCGATGGCGCGGAACACGTCCTGCATGGCCGGCGCCTGGCCCAGCATGGCCTGGCCGACCAGGCCGGAGTCGAGCCCGGGCGCTTCGTCGCCGCGATTGCCTTCTTCCAGCGCTCGGTGGATCAGTTCCAGCGCGTGATTGACGTCGAATGGCTTCGGCAGATATTCGAACGCGCCGCCCTGGAACGCGGAGACCGCCGAATCGAGATCGGAATAGGCGGTCATGATGATGATCGGCAGGCGCGGGTGTTCGGCTTTCAGGCGTTCCATGAAGTCGAGCCCGCTCATGCCGGGCATGCGGATGTCGGACAGCACCGCCCCCGGCGTCTCCTTGTCGAGTGCGCGCAGCGCGGCCTCGGCACTTTCGAATATGCGATGCGGCAGGCTTTCGCGCGCCAGCGCCTTTTCGAACACCCAGCGTATCGAGCGGTCGTCATCGATGATCCAGACCGGTTTCATTATTTGATTCCTCCAGATGTTTATTTAATTGGCAGAAAAATGGAAAAACAGGTGCGCCCGGGCTGGCTTTCGACGTGGATCGCGCCTTCGTGGCGCTGCACCAGGCTTTGCGCCAGCGTCAGGCCGAGGCCGGTGCCGCCTTCGCGGCCGGAAACCAGCGGAAAGAACACCCGCCCGAGCATGTCGTCGGGAATGCCGGGGCCGTTGTCGATGACATCGAGCCGGATCGCCAGTTTCCACAGCTTCATTGACAGCGTGACCTGCCGCGCGACGCGCGTGCGGAAGCTGATGCGGCCATCGCCTTCCATCGCCTGCGCTGCGTTGCGCGTGATGTTGAGCACAGCCTGGATCAGTTGCTCCGGATCGCCTTCCAGTTCCGGCAGGCTGGTGTCGTAATCGCAGTGGAATTGCAGCAGCGGAAACTCCGCGCGCAACAGACTGCGCACCCGTTCCAGCACTTCATGCACGTTGACGATTTGCACGACCGGCCGCTTGGCCGGGGTCAGCAGGCGGTCGAGCAGGCTTTGCAGGCGGTTGGTTTCCTGGATGATGACCTGGGTGTATTCGCGCAGATCGGTGGAATCGAGTTCCGCTTCCAGCAATTGCGCCGCGCCGCGAATACCGCCGAGCGGGTTGCGTATCTCGTGTGCCAACTGACGCAGCAATTGCTGGCTGGCCTGGGTCTGCACCATGACCTGCTCGTCGCGCGCGATGCGTACATTGCCGGCGGCAGGGTGCAGTTCAATGACTGCTGCACCCTGGTCCCCATCCAGCGGCGAGACCGTGGCGGAAAGCACCAGGGTATGTCCATTGATGGGCAACGCAACATCGTGCTCGGTAAAGCTGGCGCCCTCGGATAGTGCATGTTCAAGTGCCCGCACCAATTCGGTGCATTCGCCCACCAGTTGACCAACCGGGCGACCGAGTGCGTGATAGGCCGAAATACCCAGCAGATTTTCCGCCGCCGGGTTCAGATAGCGGGTAATGCGCTGCTTGTCCGAGATCAGGACGGCGGTGGCGAGTATGTCGGTGCTGGGTATGGTTTGCATGGTGGCTGGCAAGCAAGGTCAGGCTGAGGTTAGCAAGAAGCAGGCCATTGAGGGTGGGTGCGCATGGCGCACCCTACTCCTCTGCAACACCACACTAGAATGCATGCTGTTCTCGGGGGGCAACACGCAATGACCACTTATCTCAATCTCGACGGCAATGAAGCCGCCGCGCGCATGGCGTATCAGTGCAACGAAGTGATCGCGATCTACCCGATCACGCCGTCGTCGAACATGGGCGAATGGGCCGACGAATGGGCTGCGCAGGCCAAGCCCAACCTGTGGGGCGCGGTGCCGAAGATCATCGAGATGCAATCGGAGGGCGGCGCGGCCGGTGCGCTGCATGGCGCGCTGACTTCCGGCGCGCTGGCGACCAGTTTCACCGCCAGCCAGGGCCTGCTGTTGTTCATCCCCAATCTTTACAAGATTGCCGGCGAGCTGACGCCGTTCGTGCTGCATGTGGCGGCGCGGGCTCTGGCGACGCATGCGTTGTCGATTTTCGGCGACCATTCCGATGTGATGGCCTGCCGCGCCACCGGCTGCGCCATGTTGTGCGCCAATTCGGTGCAGGAAGCGCAGGACTTTGCGCTGATCGCCCAGGCCGCAACGCTGGCCGGACGCATTCCGGTGATCCATTTCTTCGATGGTTTCCGCACCTCGCACGAAGTCGCCAAGATCGTCGCGGTCGAGCCGGAAACTGTGCGCGCGATGATCGACGATGTTCAGGTCGCAGCGCATCGGGCGCGGGCGCTGTCGCCGGAACATCCGGTGATTCGCGGCACTTCGCAGAATCCGGATGTGTTTTTCCAGTCGCGCGAGCGGGCGAATCCGTTCTACGACGCGTTCCCTGAAATTGTGCAGACGGCGATGGATTGCTTCGCCGGGCTCACCGGGCGGCAATATCGGCTGTATGACTATGTTGGCGCCGCCGATGCCGAGCGGGTCGTTGTGTTGATGGGCTCCGGCGCCGAGACTGCCGAGGAAACCGTGGAACATCTGACCGCGCGCGGCGAGAAGGTCGGTCTGCTGAAAGTGCGTTTGTATCGGCCGTTTGCCGCCGACGCGCTGTTGGCGGCGCTGCCGGAAAGCGTCAAGGCGATTGCCGTGCTGGATCGTTGCAAGGAACCTGGCGCCGATGGCGAGCCACTGTACAAGGATGTGCTGACAGCACTGGCCCAGGCTGCGGCGGATGGCGTTCGTAGCATGCCGCGCGTGATCGGTGGACGCTATGGCCTCGGCAGCAAGGAGTTCACGCCGGGCATGGTGTCGGCGGTATTTGCCGAACTGGCGCAAGCCGTGCCGAAACGCCAATTCACGGTTGGCATCCGCGACGACATCACGCATCTTTCGCTGGATTGGGATACGACATATCGCAGCGACGCCGCGCGCGCCTTGCAGCACGCCGTGTTCTGGGGCCTGGGCGCGGACGGTACGGTGTCCGCCAACAAGAACTCGATCAAGATCGTCGGCGAAGCCACCGACCTGCAAGCGCAGGGCTATTTCGTCTACGACTCGAAGAAATCCGGCGCGGTGACGGTGTCGCATCTGCGCTTCGGCCCCGCCGTAATTCGTTCAACTTATCTGGTCGAGGATGATATGGCCGGCTTCGTCGCCTGCCATCAGACCGTGTTCATCGAGCGCTACGACCTGCTCGCGCATGCCGCGCCGGGCGGCGTGTTCCTGCTCAATACTCCCGCTTCCGCCGAGACAGTGTGGCACACGCTGCCGGAGAAGATGCGCGCGCAAATCCTCGATAAGCGGTTACAACTCTGGATCATCGACGCCTACGCCGTCGCCGCCGCAGCCGGCATGGGGCGGCGCATCAACACCATCATGCAGACCTGCTTCTTCGCCATTTCAGGCATCCTGCCGAAGGAACAGGCCATCGCCGCGATCAAGCAGGCCGTGGACAAGACTTACGGCAAGAAGAGCAAGCGGCTGGCGGATCTGAATTACGGGGCGATCGACAAGACGCTGGAGAACCTGCATCAAGCAGCGATACCGGGTAGCCCGGATGCAGCGGAGCGGAATCCGGGGGAATTCCCGGTTACCGCCGCCGGCCTGCAACCAGGTTACGGGATGACAGATATCCCCGCCTTCGTGCGTGACGTTACGCTGCCGATCTACCACGGCAACGGCGACGCGTTGCCGGTCTCGCTGATGTCCATCGACGGCACCTTCCCGGTTGGCACCGCGCAATACGAGAAGCGCAATATCGCGCTGGAAATCCCGGTCTGGGAGGCGGATATCTGCACCCAGTGCGGCAAGTGCGTCTTCGTCTGCCCGCATTCGGCGATCCGCGCGCGGGTCTTCACGGCGGAATCGGCAATCAACGCGCCACCAACCTTCAAGCACGTCCCGGCGAAGAGCAAGGATTTCCCGGCCGGCACCCGCATGAGCTATCAGGTTGCGCCCGAGGACTGCACCGGTTGCGGCGATTGCGTCGAAGCCTGCCCGATCCACGACAAATCCAACCTCAGCCGGCGCGCCGTCAACATGGCGCCGCAAGCGCCGCTGCGCGAAGCGGAACGCGACAACTACGCCTTCTTCCTGGCGCTGCCGGAGTTCGATCGCGGCGCGGTGAAGCACACGACGATTCCCGGCTCGATGCTGCTCGACCCGTTGTTCGAGTATTCCGGCGCCTGTGCCGGTTGTGGCGAAACGCCGTACATCCGGCTGGCGACACAGTTGTTTGGCGACCGCATGCTGATCGCCAACGCCACTGGTTGTTCCTCGATCTACGGCGGCAACCTGCCGACCACGCCGTACACGGTCAACGGCGCCGGGCGCGGCCCGGCCTGGAGCAATTCGCTGTTCGAGGACAACGCCGAATTCGGCCTCGGCATGCGTCTGGCTGCCGATCAGTTGATGGCTTACGCGAAACAGTTGGTGAAAGAACTGGCCGGCGACATCAGCGGTGACTTGGCCGAAGCATTGATTGAAGCCAATCAGCGCGAGGAAGCCGGCCTGTATGAACAACGTCGCCGCGTCACGCTGCTGCTGGAAAAGCTGGCTAGCTCGAATCACCCGCGCACCAGGGAA
The DNA here is from genome assembly GCA_945897955.1 of Tepidiphilus sp. J10. Classification (GTDB taxonomy): domain Bacteria; phylum Pseudomonadota; class Gammaproteobacteria; order Burkholderiales; family Thiobacillaceae; genus PFJX01. The sequence continues at coordinate 9,977 of CAMDGQ010000024.1, forward strand.
CTGATCAGCGTCGCCGAATGGCTGATCCGGCGTTCGGTCTGGATCATCGGCGGCGACGGCTGGGCCTACGACATCGGCTACGGCGGCCTCGACCACGTCTTGGCGCTGCCTTATGACCTCAACATCCTGGTGCTCGATACCGAGGTGTATTCCAACACCGGCGGCCAGACTTCGAAGGCGACGCCTATCGGGGCGGTGGCCAAGTTCTCCGCCGGCGGCAAGGCGACGGCGAAGAAAGACCTGGGCAAACTGGCTTCCGATTACGGCCATGTCTATGTCGCCAACATCGCCTACGGCGCCAAGGACACGCAGACCCTGCGCGTGTTCCATGAGGCCGAGGCGTATGACGGCCCGTCATTGATCATCGCCTACAGCCCGTGCATCGCGCATGGCTTCGACATGCTCTACAACCAGCGCCAGCAGGACATGGCGGTGAAAACCGGGCACTGGCCGCTGTTCCGCTACGACCCGCGCCTGGCTGCTGCCGGCGGCAACCCGTTCAAGCTCGATTCCGCCGCACCCAGCCTGCCGATCAAGGATTTCATGGCGAGCGAAACCCGTTTTGCGATGTTGCAACGCAGCCATCCGGAAGCCGCGCAGCATTTCCTGGAGCAGGCGCAGAAAGAGGCGGAACAGCGTTTCAAGACGTATCAAGGGTTGGCGCAAGGCCATGCCGACGAACCCAAGACAGGAGCCTGACATGATCGATCTCTCTACCGACTACGTCGGACTCAAGCTGAAGAACCCGCTGGTGCCTTCGGCTTCGCCGCTGTCGAAGAATCTGGATAGCGCACTGCGCCTGGAAGATGCCGGCGCCGGCGCGCTGGTGATGTATTCATTGTTCGAGGAGGAGCTGCGCGCCGAGGAGGCGATGGCCGACCGCTTCCTGTTGCATGCCGATCTGGGGCATGGCGAGGCGGATGGTTTTCTGCCCGACCACGGCCATTTCCAGAGCAGCCTCGATCACTACCTTGAACATCTCGCCCGCCTCAAGCAGCGACTGGAGATTCCGGTCATTGCCAGTCTGAATGGCGTCTCGCTTTCAGGCTGGGTGGAGTTGGGCCGGGAGATGCAACAGGCTGGCGCCGACGCGCTCGAACTCAATGTCTATTATGTTGCGGCCGACGCCGAACATTCCGGAAACGACGTGGAGGCGCGCTACATCAGTCTGCTGCAAGAACTGCGCGGCGCGGTCGATCTGCCGATCATCATGAAGCTGTCGCCGTTTTTTTCGTCACTGCCGAATCTTGTCAAGCAACTAGAACATGCCGGCGCGCGTGGCGTGGCGCTGTTCAACCGCTTCATGCAGCCGGATATCGATCTCGGCGAGACGCCGCAAGATCGGCTGCGCATGGTTGATCATCTGGCGCTGTCCTATCCGAACGAAGTCTTGCTGCGCATGCGCTGGATTGCCATCCTGCGCGGCCGTACCGCGCTGTCGCTCGCCGCGACCGGCGGCGTGCATGGCTATGAGGCCGCCATGAAACTGCTGCTGGCGGGCGCCGACGTCGTGCATCTGGCGTCCTGCCTGATCCAGCATGGTCCGGCGCGTCTGGCGGAGATTCTGCGCGACATGGAACACTGGATGCAGGAGCGCGAATATGCCTCGGTGGCGCAATTGAAGGGCAGCATGAGCCAGCAGAACCTGCCCGATCCCGGCGCCGTCGCGCGCGCCAGCTATATCCGCATGATCGAGAAATTCGAGCCGCCAGCGGGCGTCTGGCGCTGAAGTTGAGTTCGCGTTGATCGCGCGCTGATTTCGGACTCGCCGCCGGACTACAATCGCGCGCCATGAGCGACCACCACGAAAGCCAAGTCCACGAATCGGTTGAGGAAAGCCTGAAGCAGGTGATGGACTTGCTCGCCCGCCACAAACTGGTCGAGTCGCTGGTTCACAAGCAGAACATGCCGCGCCAGGAACTGGTTGAGTCGCTGGTCCACAAGCAGAACCTGGCCGAGCTGTCGAAGAAGCTGGAATTGCTGCACCCGGCCGACGTCGCCTACATCCTGGAAACGCTGCCGCTGGAAGAGCGATTGATCGTTTGGGATCTGGTCAAGGCCGACCGCGACGGCGACATCCTGCTCGAAGTGTCGGACGCGGTGCGTGAATCGCTGATCGCGACGATGGACAACCGCGAGTTGCTCGCCGCCGCACACACGCTGGATACCGACGAGATCGCCGACCTGGCGGCGGACTTGCCGAAGGACGTCGTCCTCGAACTGATGAAGTCGCTGGATCACGCCAAGCGGGCTCAGGTCGAATCATCGCTCGCCTACGACGAAGATTCGGTGGGCGCCTTGATGGACTACGACTTTGTCACCATTCGCTCCGATGTCACCCTGGAAGCCGCCTTGCGCTACCTGCGCATGCTGGGTGATCTGCCGAGTCATACCGACAAGCTGTTTGTGGTTGAACGGGATGGTCGCCTTGTCGGCCTGTTGCCGATCAAGCGTTTGCTGGTGCATGACCCGGAGGTGCATGTTGCCGCAGTGATGTCGGATGAACCGGTGAAATTCCACCCTTCCGACGATGCTTCCGATGCGGCACAGGCATTCGAGCGTTACGACCTGATTTCGGCACCGATCGTGGATGCGCGCGATCGCCTGGTCGGCCGTCTCACCGTCGATGTGGTGATGGACTTCATCCGCGCGGAATCCGAAGCCGATATGTTGCAGGCCGCCGGTCTGCGTGAAGACGAAGACCTGTTCACCACGGTCTGGAAAGCCGCGAAAAACCGTTGGCTGTGGCTCGGCATCAACCTTTGTACCGCGCTGTTCGCATCGCGCGTGGTCGGCGCCTTTGAGGGCAGCATCGAACAACTCGCCGCGCTTGCCGCCTTGATGCCGATTGTCGCCGGCATGGGTGGAAATTCCGGCAGCCAGACTCTGACCCTGATGGTGCGCGGTCTGGCGCTGAATCTGATCTCGAAAGACAACGCCAAGCGCTTGATGATCAAGGAGCTGGGCATCGCCTGGCTCAACGGCCTGCTTTGGGGCAGCATCATGGGCGTGGTGACTTATTTCCTCTACAGCGATCTGCCGCAGGCTTTGCCGCTGGCGTTAGTGATGGCCGCCGCCATGTTGATGAACCTGATCGTCGCCTCGATGGCCGGCTATATGGCGCCGCTGATCATCACCCGACTCGGCCACGATCCTGCCTTTGGTGCGCATGTGCTGTTGACGTTCATCACGGATTCAATGGGTTTTTTGATCTTTCTCGGATTGGCGACGCTGGTGTTGTTGTGACGCCATCCAGTTCATAGACTCGCCGTATGCGTCTGACACCCGACCAATGCCTTCTGATCCTCGCCAACTTCCAGGTGGCAGGAGCGAATACATGAAACCTTCCGTGGCGCTCGCATCGAGACGCGACACAGTGCGAGAACTGGCAGGGCGTTTCCGCGCCGGCAACGTTCGCGTATTCGGTTCGGTGTTGCATGGCGATGACGCCGACGGCAGCGATCTTGACCTGCTCGTCGATCCGCTTCCGGGTGCCACGTTATTCGATTTGGGCGGTTATCAAGTTGAACTTGAAGCCCTGTTGGGTGTTCCTGTCGATCTTCTAACGCCGGGCGACTTGCCGGAAAAATTTCGCGCGCGCGTGCTCGCCGAGGCTCGGCCCGTATGAACGAGAACCGCCTTCCCGGCTATCTCGATCACATGATTGATGCCGCATGTCAGGTATGCGGCTATCTCGAAGGCATGAGCCGGGAAGATTTTCTTCACGACAAGCGCACGCAACAAGCGGTCATCTTGAACATCGTCATCCTCGGCGAGGCAGCCACCAAACTGCTGAAGGACTACGAACCCTTTCTCGAAGGGCATCCGGACGTGCCGTGGCGCAGCATGAAAGGTATGCGTAATCGAATTGCGCACGGCTATTTCGATATCAACCTTGACGTGGTCTGGGAAACAGCGCGGACAGCATTGCCAGAGTTGCTGCTGAAGTTGCCGGCGATTCGCAAGGCGGCTGAGATGGAGGCGGGGCGGTGAGCGCGATGGCTGTTGTGATCATGCTCAACCTGGGATTGGCGACCTTGGTGGTGTTGTGATGCAGAAAATCCCCCTGTCCGTGTTCATCATCGCCAAGAACGAGGCGGATCGCATCCCGGTGGTGATTCGCGCGGTGCGCGATTGGGTGGACGAGGTCATCGTCATCGACAGCGGCAGCACGGACGACACGGTTGCGGTCAGCGAGTCGCTTGGCGCGCGCGTGCTGTTCCATGCCTGGCGAGGTTACGGGCCGCAGAAAGTGTTCGCCGAGCAGCAATGCCGCAATGCCTGGCTGCTCAATCTGGATGCGGACGAGGAAATCTCGCCGCGTTTGGGCGAGGAAATTCGCGCACTTTTCAATTCCGGCGAGCCGTCCTGCACCGCCTACACGCTGCCGATCCTGCCGCTGTATCCGTTTCAGGACAGCGGCCATGCCTGGACCGCCTTCCATCATCCTGTCCGTCTGTATCGCAAGGACATGGCCGGCTTCAAGGATGAACTGGTGCATGACACGGTGGTCGTGCATGAAGGCCGCATCGGCCATCTCAAGGGCATGGTGCTGCATCGTTCCTTCCGTTCCCTGGCGCACCATGTCGAAAAGGTGAACGGGTATTCCAGCGCCCAGGCCGAAGTGCTCGCCGCGCGCGGACGCGATCCGGGGTTGCTGGCCCTGCTGTTGACGCCGATCTTCGCGTTCTTCAAGCAATTTATCCTGCGGCGCGAATTCGTCAACGGCGTCGATGGCATCGTAGTCAGCTACATGTACGCCTTCCAGCGCTTCATCCGCCTGGCCAAAACGCGGGAACGGCAACGCCTGCTGCGCAAGGGCCGCTGATGCCAACTGTGTTGTGGTGGGGCCGGTTCGATGCCGAATACTCGCGCAACCGGATCGTGCGCAAACTGCTGCGCGAACTGGGCTGGCGCATCGTCGATTTTCACCCCCGCTTCAGCCGTCTGGCCGACTGGGAGGCGCGCCTGAAGCGCCTGCCACGCCCCGAATTGGTCTGGGTGCCCTGTTTCCGGCAACGCGATCTGGCCGCCGCCAGTCGCTGGGCGCGCGCCAGGCAGGTGCCGTTGCTGTTCGACCCGCTGATCTCCGCCTACGACAAGCTGGTGTTCGAGCGGGAGAAGGCACCGGAAGGCAGCGCCAGGGCGATGAAGACGCTGAAGCATGAGCGCGATCTGTTCCGGCGCGCCGATATCGTGCTGGCCGATACCCGCGAACATGCGCGTTTCTTCGGCGAGACGCTGGGCGTCGAAACTCGCCGCCTGCATGTCGTGCCGGTCGGAGCGGAAGAGGCGTTGTTCCAGCCCGCTCCCGCGCCGGATTGCCATGTCGGCGAGCCGCTGGAAGTCCTGTTCTTCGGCAGCTTCATTCCGCTGCAGGGCACGTCCGTGATCATCGAGGCGGCGCGCTGCTATCAAGGTCCGCCCTTGCGCTGGACGCTGATCGGCGCCGGTCCGGAACTGGCGGTGCGCAGACAGGCGGCGGCGGATTTGTTGAACGTGTGTTTCGAGCCGTGGGTCGATTACCCGGCGCTGCCGGCGCGCATCCGCCGCGCCGACATCCTGCTCGGCGTGTTCGGTGGCACACAGAAAGCCGGTCGGGTGATTCCGAACAAGGTGTTCCAGGCGCTGGCCTGCGGCAAACCGCTGGTCACGCGCCGGGCGGCGGCCTATCCGGATGAACTGGTCGATGCCGCCGGCAAGGGCATCGTCTGGGTGCCGGCGGGCGATGCCGTCACGCTGGCAAGCGCGCTGGCCGAACTCGCGGCGAACCCGCGCGGCCTGGCCGAGATGGGCCGGCAGGCGCGAGCCACCTTCGACGGCTATTTCTCCGAGGCCGCGATCAAGTCCGATCTGGCCGAGGCGCTGCGCACCCTGGGGTGAAATTCAGCTTTTCGGGCCCAGCAAGGCCCGGAACAGGATCGGCCATTTCGCCACCCGGCGTTGCACATGCCAGACGAAGGTCAGTCTGAGCAGCATGCGTTGCGCCAGCGGCAGCGACTGTTCCGCCAGCAGTTGCTCCAGCACTTTCCAGTAATTGCGCACCAGCGCGACCCGCTCGGCGGTCAGCGTCGAAGACGAATACTCCTTCGCCGCGCCGGTCAGTTGCAGGGTCAGATGCGCCTCCGGCACGCCGACGATTTCGGCGCGCAGCGCGGTCGCCGCCAGCAGCAGGAAATCCCAGGCCCAGGCGAACGGATAGGCCCGATAGATGAACGCCTTGGTGGTGAGCAGATATTCGCGCCGGAACAGGCCGTAGATCCAGCCGGCCTGCAAACGGCGCAACAGCCAGCGCTGCCGCGCCGCGCGTCCGCGCGGCCCTTCCTGCAGCGTCGGCGGCAGGCGCAGCCTTCGGCGATTGGCCCGCACGCGCAACGTTTCCACGCGCGGCGCGGCCAGCGCGGCGGCGGGATGCGCGTCGAGCGCCGCCACCAGGCGTTCGACATATTCGGGATCGGACAGGTCATCGAATGCCCGCCACATGAAATAGGGCGTCGTCGCGGCGGTCAGCACATAAGTGAAGTTGGCCAGCGCACCGATATTGGTTTCATGCCTGACGTAACGGATGCGCGGGTCATGCCGCATCGCCTCGGCGACGATCTCGGCGGTGCGGTCGTCGGAGGCGTTGTCGGAAACCAGGATTTCCAGATCGCGGCAGGTCTGCTGCGACAGGCAGGCCAGGCTGGCGGCCAGTTCCGATTCGCCATTGCGCACCGGAACGCCGATGGTGACGCGCGCGCCGCTCATGAAAGGCTCAGCGCACCCGCTTCAGATACCCGCTCGGTGCGACGCTGATCAGCAATTTGTTGTCCATCTGCCGGTCGATCTCGAATTCTGCGTGTGTCTTAAGGTATTCCCACACGGCGGTTTTCGGGTTGTCGCCCTTGCCCCAGGGCCGGTCGGACGGGCAGCACTCGGCGGTGTCCTCGACGATGGTGTCGAACACCACGCAGTAGCTGCCGACGGTGGTCAGCGGCGCATAGGCTTCCAGTTCGGCCAGTACATGGGCGTGCGTGTGGTTGCTGTCGAGCGAAATCAGGATGCGCTGCTTGCCGGCGGCATGCGCTTTCACCTGTGCGACGATTTCGGGCGCGATGCTGGAGCCCTGGATCATGTCGATGCGCTTGAACATCGGATGCGCCTCGATGGCGACGCGGTTGTGCGCGCGGATGTCGATGTCGATGCCCAGCACTCTTGCGTCCTGCGGGCCGCCACAGGCCGCGTTCAGTTCCAGCATGGCGGCGTTGAAGATCAGCGAGCCGCCGTGCGCGATGCCGGTTTCGATGATCAGGTCGGGTTGCACCCGCCAGATGATTTCCTGCATCGCGACCATGTCCTGCGGGTACTGGATGATCGGCCGTCCCATCCAGGCGAAATTGTAGGAATACCCCGGCCCGAGCGAGGATTTCATGAACGCGGCGGCGTCGGCTTGCAGCGCGGCGTTGGCGCCATTTGCGGCGATGCGGTCGGATACTTCCTGATCAAAGGTTTTCATGGTCCACCGTGAGGTAATTGAACTGGTTGCGGGTCATTTGCCGGATCTCCGGCAGGTAGTTGCCATTCATGACGAAGAAGTCGGATCGACGATTGCCACTTCCGCAAGCTACGCCAGTCACCCGGCCAATCCCATGCTTGCCGCTGGCACAAACGCGGCTTGAATACAGGTCAGTGAGCAGTGTATTCCCGATACCATTTCGCCCAATTCGCAATACCTTCCGCCAACTCGGTCCTCGGCTCGAAGCCCACATCACGCTTCAGATCGTCGATGTTGGCATAGGTCGCAACCACATCGCCCGGCTGCATCGGCAGGTAGTTTTTCTTCGCCTCCTGTCCCAGAGCGTCTTCTATCGTCTTGATGAAGGTCATCAGCTCCACCGGCTGGTTGTTGCCGATGTTGTAGACGCGATACGGGGCGTAGCTGGTGCCGGGATCGGGTGCGTCGGTGGTGAAGTCGGGATTGGGTGTGGCAATGCGATCAAGGACGCGCACGGTCCCTTCAGCGATGTCATCCACATAGGTAAAGTCCCGTTGCATCTTGCCATGGTTGAACACGTCAATGGTGCGGCCTTCAAGGATGGCGCTGGTGAAGAGCCACGGCGACATGTCGGGGCGTCCCCAGGGTCCATAGACGGTGAAATAGCGCAGACCGGTCGTGGGCAGGCCGTATAGATGGCTGTATGTATGCGCCATCAGTTCGTTGGCTTTCTTGCTGGCTGCGTAGAGGCTGACCGGGTGATCGACATTGTCATGTACCGAGAACGGCATATGCGTATTTGCGCCATACACACTGGAAGAACTGGCATAAACAAAGTGTTCAACCTTGTTGTGGCGGCAGCCTTCCAACAGGTTGCCGAAGCCGACCAGATTGGTCTGGATGTAGGCGTACGGATTCTTCAGGGAGTAGCGCACGCCGGGTTGTGCGGCGAGATTGATGACACGGTTGAATTTCTCGGCTGCGAACAAGTCTTCCACGACCACGCGATCGGCAATGTCACCGCGCACGAACTTGAAATTGGGATAGGACTTGAGTTGATCGAGGCGAGCGAGCTTGAGCTTGGGGTCGTAGTAGTCGTTGAGGTTGTCGATTCCGACCACCTGGTCACCACGCTTGAGCAGGATTTGAGCAACATGCATGCCGATGAATCCAGCGGCTCCGGTGAGCAAGACTTTCATGGCGATTTCCCGTGTTTTAGGCGGGGCGAATGTTAGTCGCCGACTTGGGGCATGTCACTATTTCGTCGGAATCTGTTCGGGTTGCCGGCAATTTCACGGTCCAACAAGGCCAAGACATAACAACTCAGCTTGAATAACATCCAGCAAATGCGATTGCTCTATTCCCTGGCCTGGATTCTGGTTCTGCCCCTCGCTTTTCTGCATCTGCTCTGGCGCGCACGCAAGCAGCCGCAGTACCTCCGTCATTGGCCTGAACGGCTGGGCTGGGTTCCAGTCTGGAACGGCGGCCCGCGACTCTGGATTCATGCCGTTTCAGTCGGCGAGACGCGCGCGGCAGCCCCATTGATTACCGCCTGGCGATTGCGGCACCCGGAGGTTGCCATTCTGCTGACCCATACCACGCCAACCGGTCGGGAAACCGGCCATGCCTTGTTTGGCGGCCAGAACATCCCGGACATCAAGCAGGCCTATTTACCCTACGATTTTCCGCCTCTGATCCGGCTTTTCCTGAAACGCGCACGTCCCGACATCGGCGTGATCATGGAAACCGAGTTATGGCCCAATCTGTTTGCCGCCTGCCGGAATAACAATATTCCGTTGTGCCTGGTCAATGCGCGTTTATCAGAGCGCTCATCGCGCGGCTATGCGCGGTTTCGCTGGCTGTCCGAACCGGCGCTAAAAGCGCTGACCGGTCTGGCCGCACAAACTGCCGCCGACGCCAAGCGGTTTGCGGAACTGGCGGAAATATCCATACAGGTCACCGGCAATCTCAAGTTTGATGTCGCCGCCCCAACCGATACAGACCAACTCGCGAGCGATCTGCGGCAACGATTTGCCGGCCGCTTTGTCTGGCTTGCTGCGAGCACACGCGAAGGCGAAGAAGCCGTGCTGCTTGAAGTGTTTGACCGGCTTGATCTGCCCGATCTCCTGTTGGTTCTTGTGCCGCGCCATCCTCAGCGTTTCGACGAAGTCGCCCGCCTGATCGAGGCGCGCGGTCTGCCTTGGGGAAGGCGCAGCGAATCCTTGGTCGGTGACTTGCCAAGCACGAACATGAGGCTTTTTCTTGGCGACAGCATGGGTGAAATGGCGGCTTACTACGCCGCTGCCAATGTGGCCTATATCGGTGGCAGCCTGTTGCCATTTGGCGGGCAAAATCTGATTGAAGCAGCTGCCGCAGGATGTCCTGCCTTGATCGGGACACACACCTGGAATTTCAGCGAAGCGGCGGCAGAAGCCATTTCAGCCGGCGCAGCAATTCGTGTAGCCGACAGTGAAGCGCTGATTGCCAATTTGCGGTTGCTGCACGAAGACGTCCACCGCCGGAAATCGATGGCTAAGGCAGGACTCCTTTTTGCCGAAAGGAACCGCGGAGCAACTGCACGAACGCTGGTTTTGCTTGAAGCGGCCTGGCCGATTTCCCTTTAACCCGGCACTTACTTCAACAGCGCATCCACCGCTTTGAGGTCTTCTTCGTTCAAACTGCCGGCAGCCGACTTGAGTTGCAGACCGGCCAGCAAGGTTTGATAACGCGCGGCGGCCAGATCGCGGCGAGTCGTGAATAACTGCTGCTGTGCGTTGAGTACATCGACACGGGTGCGCACGCCGACTTCCAGACCGAGCTTGGTCGATTTCAACTGTGCTTCGCTAGAGACCAGCGCCTGCTCCAGCGCCTGGACCTGGGCACTTCCCGAGAGCACGCCGAGAAAGCTCTGGCGTGCATCGAGTCTGACCTGGCGACGCGCGCCATCCAGATCAAAGCGAGTTTTTTCCTGAATCGCGATCGCTTCGCGAACCCGAGAATCAACCGCGCCGCCCTGGTACAACTGCCAGCCAAACTCAAGACCCACCAAACCGGATCGACTGGATGTGATCACCGAGGTCGGATTACGACTGTCGCTGTAGCTGGCGGACAGATCAAGCGTGGGTAGATGGCCGCCGCGCAATCGCTCGACATCGCGTCTTGCCAGTTCAAGCGCCGACTGGTTGAGATGCACTGCCAGACTGTTTTCTTCCGCCTGCTTGACCCAGGCATCCATGTTGTTGGGTTCCGGCAGCGTCATGCTGACGCTTTCAACCAGACGCGCCAGTTCCGGACTCTCGGCATTGATGATTCTTTCCAGGCCGCGGCGTTTGACTTCAAGGTCGTTCAAGGCAGCGATTTCCTGCGCGTTGGTCAAGTCGTAACGCGCCTGGGCTTCATGGGTATCGGTGATGGTCGCAGCACCTACTTCAAAACTCTTGCGGGCCTGTGCGAGTTGTTCGGCAAACGCCTGTTTCTGCGACTGTGCGGTTGCAAGCACATCCTGCGCTTGCAGAATCGAGAAATAGGCCTGCGCGACAGACAACAGAAGCTTCTGTTCGGCCAGTTTCAACTGTTGTTCTGCAAACAACGCCTGCACCTTGGCCTGTTCGTAAGCTTCGAGATTCTGCTTGCGATAGATCGGCTGCGTCAGCGAAATGGAGATGCTGCGCGAGTTGTAATCACTGGAAGCCGCATTGCCGGTCCGGGAGTCGTTATAACGCGTGTTCGCGCCCAGGTTGACGGTAGGCAGCAAGCCGGCACGGCCTTGGGGGATCTTCTCCTGCCCCGCCTTGTAGCTTTCCCGGGCGGCAGCATATTCAGCATCGTTATCGCGCGCTGTCTGATAGATGGAACTCAGGTTGGCATTCGCAGCCAAGGCGGGAAGCGCCGACAGCAGCGCGGCAAAAACCAGGGTCTGACGCATCATTTTCGTAGTCAATCAATCAGTAAGTGGGCATCTGTCGATCAACCTCTTTGGCCCAGGCATCGATGCCGCCGGTCAGGTTGATCACATTTTCGAAGCCATTGTGTTCGAGAAACCGGGCAACGTGGAAACTGCGTACGCCATGATGGCAAATCACCACGATTTCCTGGTCCGGATCCAGTTGCGCAAACGTCGACTGGAACTGGCTCATCGGCATCAATACGGCACCGGCGATGTGACACCGCTCAAACTCCCAGGGTTCACGCACATCGAGCAAAAATGGTTTTGCGCGTTGCGCATCATCAAGCCATGTCTTGAGTTCGGCGACCGGGAGTTGGCGCATCGGATCGGTGTGGGAGCGTCAGAAAACGAAACGTTCCGGCTCCAGCGCATTTTTCAACGCGGGCACGCTCGTTTCAAACAGGCGGTCAGTGCGGAAGTTGCCGGAAGCCAGGCAGGTCACCAGCGTTGCCTGCATGGCATCACCCTCGCCGACAATTGCGAACAAGCGGCCCCCCGGGCTGAGCCGCTTCAAGTAGGCCGCCGGCAACAATGGCGTGGAACCGGTCAGAACGATGGCATCGTAACCACCATCGTCGGTCCACTCCCGCGCGGCATCGCCTTCGCGACACTGGATATTGGTCAGGCCATGCGCCTTGAATTTGCGTTCCGCCTCGTTCTTCAGATCGGGGCGCATCTCGACGCTCACCACCACACCGGCCTGATGCGCCATCAACGCCGTTAAATAGCCGCTACCCGTACCCACTTCCAGAACCCGGTCATGCCCCCCCAATTGCAAAGCCTGCAACACCTTTGCCTCGATCTTTGGAGACCACATCAAATCGCCCTCACCAAGAGGAATTTCCATATCGACAAAGGCCAGCGATCGATAGACCTGAGGCACATAGTCTTCACGTTTGACCTTGTGCAGCAAATCCAGCACCCGGGCATCAAGGACTTCCCAGGGACGAATCTGCTGTTCCACCATGTTGAAGCGTGCTTGCTCGTAGTCCATCGCGCATTAACCCTAAATTTTTGGTGTGCCGATTTTAGCTGATCGGCCTGACTGAAGTATTCTCGGCTGAAACCAAGACATCCGCTGGATAACCATGAGCCTATTCCGTCGCCGCAGTCCCGGACATTCCCCGGTAGAAATCAGTGAACGCAATGACATTCGCTATCTGCATCTAGGCGGACCCGCAGTCCAAAGCGCCATGCGCATCAAGGATCCCGTTGCGCTGGAGCTTGAATATACACGCGCGATGATGGCGTTTCTGCTGTTCCACCGCGCACCGAGCGACATTGCACTGATCGGACTGGGTGGCGGCTCCATTGCCAAATACATCCACCGGCACCTGCCTGAATGCCGCTTGACCGCGCTGGAAATCAATCCGGAAGTGGTTGCCGCCGCGCGCGCCTATTTCCAGCTACCGCAGGACGACGATCGCCTTGCCGTAATCACCGGCGATGGAGCTGCTTACGTGCATGGAAACCCGGACAGCCAGGATGTCCTGCTGGTGGATGGCTATGACGCCAAGCGCATCGTCGATGCCCTTGCCAGCCCGGATTTTTATCGTGCCTGCAGGGCGATGCTGCGACCCGGTGGCGTCGCGGTATTCAATCTGTGGGGCTCGGATGAATACTATCCGCGCTATTTCGACCGGCTCGCGCGCGCCTTCGGCGAACATGTACTGCAACTGCCGGCCGAGAAGAAGGGCAACATCATCGTGTTCGCTTTCCGCAAACCGCTTCCCCCGGTCGGGATGGCTGCTTTACTTCGTCAGGCGCAACGACTGGAAGGCCTTCTTGACCTTGAGTTCGAGGCTTTCGTATCACGCATGCGCAACTGGAACCCTTCTTCACCCGATACTTTCATTGTCTGAGCGTTGCCGGGAAACGGTTGATTTCGTGACGCTTTCCATCCCTGTGGAAGGGTGGGAAAATTCAAGGCAATTAGGTATTTATTCGAGGCGGCCATGATCGACAAAGACGGTTACCGGCCGAACGTGGGCATCATCATCTGCAATGCGCGCAACGAAGTTTTCTGGGGCAAACGGATTCGGCAGAACTCCTGGCAATTCCCTCAGGGCGGCATCAAGCATGGCGAGAGCCCCGAACAGGCGATGTATCGCGAGTTGATGGAAGAAGTCGGGTTAGCCCAGGAACATGTGCGTATTTTGGGGCGCACCCGCAACTGGATGCGTTATGACGTGCCGCGCGACTGGATGAAGCGGGAATGGCGCGGGCATTATCGCGGCCAGAAACAGATCTGGTTTTTACTGCGCCTGGTAGGCCGCGATTGCGATGTCAAGTTGCGCGCTTCCGAGCACCCGGAATTCGATGCCTGGCGCTGGCATGAATACTGGGCGCCAGCGGCGGATGTTGTCGAGTTCAAGCGCGAGGTCTACCGTACGGCACTGAGCGAACTGGAACGCTATTTGAGCATCGGCGCAGAACATGTGCGTGCTTGCCATCCTTACATGCTGGCAATGCGAACGCACGGTGTGAGCCGAACCTGAATCGCACCAGCACTCAGACCATTTGAAACACATTTCCGGCTCTGGATCATCCAGCCGGGCAACATTCCAAGCGAGCTTTATCGTGAGCAGAAACTATTCAGTTATCCCCACCTCCCCCCTGCAGAAGGGTGCCACATTCAACAAGCCCCGCCAGATGCTGCCCGAGCAGGTGAGTCTTGATGACACGGCCGCCAACGTGATGACCGACTTCACCATCGTCACGGCCTACACCATATTTCCGCTCGAAACGATCGAAGCCGCGCGCGCCAAGATGATTCATCGAGGCGTACGCATGCTGCTGGTTGTGGATGACCAGAACCACATTCTGGGGTTGATCACTTCGTCCGACCTGACCAGCGAAAAGCCGATGCAGGTGGTGCAAACCCAAGGCATACGTCATTCAGATGTCATGGTGAAAGACATCATGACGCCACGCGAAAAGCTTGAAGTCCTTTGCATGGAAGATCTGCAGAAAGCCCGTGTAGGTGACATCGTCACCACGCTCAAGACGCATGGCCGCCAGCACGCGCTGGTTGTCGATCGCTCAGCGGATCGCAGTCAGGTTCTGCGCGGCATGTTCTCTGTCTCTCAGATCAGCCGCCAGCTTGGCGCGCACGTTGAAACGGCAGGCGTCGCGAGCACCTTTGCCGAACTTGGCGCTGAACTCGGCCGATAGCGTGAAGTTGACGCCCCGCGCCCAGTCTCACCCGGCAATTGCCGAGAAGTGGTCGCGCGGGGAACCGCTTTGGAAACTGGCGCCCAAGCGCGATAGCGAAGGTCATCCCTATATCGATTTCATGATGCTTGCGCCGGGCCTGAAAAAGAGACCAGCCCATGAAATCGAGTGTTTGACTCGTGTCATTCAAAGTGTGCTAACCAAGTTTGAGGCCTGGGTCGTATTTGCTGATTTCAACCTGAAACTCAACGTACTCTGGGTCTCGCTCAAATACAGGCCCGGCATCATGGCTGAAATTGTCGCCGCGCTGCGCGCTCAAGCGCCCATGCTGAAACTTGTTGCGCATAATCCAGATCAACGGGGATGAGATGTTCGTGATTCGAAAATTGAGTGTTGCCTGGCTGATCCTGTTTTCCACCACAGCTTGGCCGCAGCAGGCATTCTGGCCGCTGATTCAATACTGGCCGATTCCCCAGTTCTGGTCTGTTCAGACGCCCATGCCAGGCCAGGCGATTCCTTTTCCGACTCCATTCTGGCTCTGGCCGATGCCACCGCGCGCACCCCAACCTGCCACCGGTCATTCAGCCGGGAGCAGCCCGCAAATTCAGCCTCCGGCCAAACCACCCGCCAGCCCCGAGCAGACTGTCCAACCGGTACCCGCGCCTGCCGTATTGCCCGAGGTGCAACCTGTTGCACCGGTGACTCCCCCACCGATTCAAATTCCGGCGGCTGAAATCGCCCCCCCCGTCAATACGAGTCAGCCAGCACTCGCGCCGAGTACACCCGCTGTGACGGAAGCCAGCAATACGGCGCTGCCGGACACCGCAACAGAACCCGCCCCCGCGCCTGCAACTCCCCCGCAAGCCGCCCCATCTCCCACCCCCTCAATTACGCCGGAAGTTGCCGTCACTCCAGAACCGGCCACAGCAGCACCCAAGCCATCGGTCGCTCCCCGTAAGCCCGTATCCAGCGCCCCTCGCACCGTCAAGAAACCGCGCGCCGCCACCAAACCGCCTGGAAAGAACCTCCGCAAATTGTGCTGGAAAGATGGTCACCTGGATGTCTGCCCTTGAGCGTTGTCAGCAAGCATCGTCCATGGACAACGATGCTGTGACAGTTCGCCACTACCCCTTGTGGGTAGGCTGCCGCCGCCTATTTCCCGAGTAAAATAATCAACTAATTGTCGAGCTTGAATTGTGCTCGATCGCCTTCATTTAGCAGCGAACGTGCAAACGTTTCACAGCAGCCAACTCTTTTTTCTCCAACCCAGAGGTCAGACCATGTCGGTTTCCATAGAACAAGTACAGGCAGCGCTCAAAGAGCTCATTGATCCCAACACCCAGAAGGATTTCATCGCCACCAAATCGGCCCGCAATATCAAGGTGGATGGCGGCACAGTCAGTCTGGACATCGTATTGCCCTACCCCGCCAAAATGGTCATGGCCGGAATGGGCAAACTGGTCGAGGACAAGATCAAGTCCATCGACGGCGTCGAAAACGTCCAGACCAACGTATCCTGGAAGATCGTCGCTCACAGTGTGCAAAAGGGCGTCAAGCTGATCCCGGGCGTCAAGAACATCATCGCGGTCGCTTCCGGCAAGGGCGGTGTCGGAAAATCCACCACCGCCGTCAATCTGGCCCTGGCGCTTGCCGCCGAAGGCGCCAATGTCGGTATGCTCGACGCCGACATCTATGGCCCGTCGCAGCCCACCATGCTGGGCATTCATGGTCGCCCGGAATCGCCCGATGGCCAGAACCTGGAACCAATGCTGGGTCACGGCCTGCAAGCCATGTCCATCGGATTCCTGATTGACGTGGAAACGCCCATGGTCTGGCGCGGCCCGATGGTCACCCAGGCGCTGGAACAACTGCTCAACAACACCAAGTGGAAAGACCTGGATTATCTGGTCATCGACCTTCCGCCCGGCACCGGCGACATTCAACTCACCCTGGCGCAAAGAGTTCCGGTCACCGGCGCGGTCATCGTGACCACGCCCCAGGACATCGCACTGATCGACGCCCGCAAGGGCCTCAAAATGTTCGAAAAAGTCGGCGTTCCGATCCTTGGCGTTGTGGAAAACATGAGCCTGCACATCTGTTCGAAGTGTGGTCATGAAGAGCGCATCTTTGGCGAAGGCGGCGGCGAGCGCATGTGCAAGGACTACGGCAACGAATTCCTCGGCGCGCTGCCGCTGGATATTCGCATTCGCGAGGAAACCGACTCCGGCAAACCCACCGTGGTGGCCGAGCCGGAATCCCGTATCGCTGAAATCTACCGTCAGATCGCACGGCGTGTTGCCGTCAAAGTCGGTGATCTGGCTGTCGATCATTCCTCGAAATTCCCCAGCATCGTGATTCAGAACACCTGATAAGGCCGAAAACGCACAAAAGCGCCAAACAACCGGTGCTCTTGTGCGCGGCAAAGTAACCAAAGTCACAGATTCGATCCCTTCGAGTAACTAATCTTCACTCGTTCCCGTCGGGAGCAATATCCTGATCAAACTTATTGGAGACACATCATGAATGCAAACGTTGGCGGTGTTGATCGTATCCTGCGTATTGTTGTTGGCCTGGCTTTGATTGTATGGGCCGCAGCCCTGGGTGGCCCGGTCTGGGCCTGGATTGGCGCGGTTCCTCTGGCTACCGGCCTGTTCAAATTCTGCCCGTTCTACCCGTTGCTGGGCATGAGCACCTGCCCGGTCAAGAAAGACTGACCTGCACCACGCTGCAAAGCACGGGAGTATTCAGGCTCGGTTCATGCCATGCACGCGTAAACGGCTACCTTGGAAACAGGGTAGCCGTTTTAATTTCCACATCGGGTTGGGCATCAACCCAACCGCCCGGTTACCTACTGGCGAGCGGGGCCGGAATGCTTTCGAGCACGGTAACGAACGAAGCCGCAAGCAAGCCTTGCTCACGTAGTTCGAAAACAACATCACGGATGTGGACTGCTTCCCAGCGAGCGGGAAACCCGCCCATGACCTGGGCAATACCGATGATTTCAAGAATCTCTTCAGGGGTGACTTCGCTCTTGGTCAGCAACTCGTGGGTATGCAGGCGGACCAGACGCTGCTTGCGCACGACCAGACTCATCAACAGAGCGATCAGGTTGTAGAACTTCAGATTCGAAATGCGGCCATTGGGCAGATGTGGCCACTCGGCAAAGCGTTGCCAATGCTTGGTGTAAGCATCAAACAGCAGATAAGTGTCGTCATCGGCCTGCGCGCGAACATAAAGCGCAATGGCCTGAACCGTATCGATAACAGCATCCGGGGCTTTTGCGCGAATCGCCCCTTCGATATGGGTCAGCGCACACACCTCGCAGCCATCCGCGATCGCTGCGCTATAGATCAGGATTTCGCTCAGATGTCGCTCCTGCGAAAAAACCCCGCGTGAGACCAGCAGACGCGCCATATCCAGCAATGCATCCCCCAGATCGACGCCTTTGCTGACAAATTTTGCACTCTCGGTCTCGGACTGCATGCCTGCTTCTGCGTATTCCTGCAAAGCCATCAACAATGAATTGGCGCCGCCGGCAATGCTGTGGGCATCGTTCAGATCCAGTTTTCCATAGGGATAGTTCTTGTACATCTCGATTTCCTTGTCAAACGCGCTCGCCCGACTTCAAGATGAAGCAGTGCGAATTAGCTACTGAGCTGTAACTGCAACGGCCAAGAGTGCCCCTCATTGACAGCAGCCCAAATAATTACGTGCTTATATTCGTCCATTAAATTTATTTATTGGATTGAATCATGAAAAGCCTGGTTTTACTGACCTTCCTATCGCTCTCACCCGACTCGCCCACCACATCCGGAAGGACCGAGTTCTTCGACAACGAAGCTGCCTGCAAGGTCCGCATGCTGGAGATCAGACAGCAGCACAAAGTGCCTGGGTCGGTGCGTTGTTCATGCCATAAAACCATTCCTCCCATCGAAGCCGAAGGCAACGACGCAATCTGATCAAAGCTGTAGGGGTTCTGCGGGAACCCCAAGGGCTGTATTCCAATTGCAACAGGGAGCAACACAACGCCATCGGGTTGATTTGTAAATCATACTAACTAAGTATTTCCCTTATATGCTCCTTGTATTAGATTTTTCTAATACTCTTCCCAACCTCCAAGGAGCAAGACCATGCAAAGTACTCACGCAATAACTGGAAGTCTCTTACTCGCGCTCAGCCTGAGCGCAGGCGCTCACGAAACCACCGGCCCGCAGGGCAGCAGCGCTGACAAAATCCGCCTGGAACCACTGAACATCATGCAAGTTGCCCCCTGCAAAGCCAGCGGAGATGGCACTTATGCGGAAATGATCACCACCATGGCCTCTGTTCTCCCGCCCGCCGAGGCCGATGCTTTCCTGGCCCGCTACTGCGTGGAATGCAACTGGCGGAAATTCACGCTTTCGCTCACCCGGTAAAGCCTTGCCAACGCGGCCCTCGCGCCTGTAAAGCCGGGGCCGCGAAAAATCACTTCAGGAACAGGCTGAATGCCGGGTTGCGTGATTCATTCCAGTAGCGATAACCCAAACCATCGAGAAAGGCCTGAAACTCTTCTTTCTGATCAGGCAACACCTGAATGCCGGCCAGCACCCGGCCATAGTCGGCGCCATGGTTGCGATAGTGGAACAGGCTGATATTCCAGGCGTGGCTCATGCTGTTGAGAAATTTCATCAACGCACCCGGACGTTCCGGAAACTCAAAGCGATACAGCACCTCGTTTTCCACCTGCGGCGCGCGTCCGCCAACCAGATGGCGGATATGCAGCTTCGCCATCTCGTTTTCAGACAAATCAAGCACCGGCAGATCGTGTTGCGCCAAATCTGCGAGCAGACTTGCGAATTCGTCCCGGTCGGGAACCTGCACGCCGACAAAAATGTGCGCTTCCCTGGCATCGGCATAGCGGTAATTGAATTCGGTGATGGAACGCGCACCAAGCAATGCGCAGAACTGTTTGAAACTGCCCGGCGTCTCCGGGATCGTCACCGCCAACACCGCCTCTCGCCGCTCCCCTAGTTCAGCCCGTTCAGCGACAAAACCGAGGCGATCGAAGTTCATGTTCGCACCGCTGGCGATAGCGATCAGGTTCCTGCCCGTCACCTTCTCGCGCTCGGCCCAGACTTTGGCGCCGGCTACGCCCAACGCGCCGGCCGGCTCAAGTATCGAACGGGTATCCTCGAACACGTCCTTGATCGCCGCGCAAATGGCATCGTTGCTGACTCGGATGATCTCGTCGACATAAAGCTGGCAAAGCCGGAAAGTCTCCTCGCCGACCCGCTTCACCGCCACGCCATCGGCAAAAATCCCGACCTGCTGCAAGGTGATGCGTTCCTTCTTGCACAAACTGCGTGCCATCGCATCGGCATCCTCCGGCTCAACGCCGATGATCCTGATCTCCGGCCGCAGGCGCTTGATATACGCCCCAATGCCCGCAATCAAACCGCCGCCGCCGACCGGTACGAAAATCGCGTCTATGGGCGCCCGCGCCTGGCGCAACAACTCCATGCCTATCGTGCCCTGCCCGGCGATGACCTCGGGATCATCGTAGGGATGCACGAACACCTTGGCCTCCGCCTGAGCGATTTCCAGGGCGCGATGATAGGCATCGTCATAGGAATCGCCATGCAGCACGACCGTCGCACCACGCTTGGCAACCGCATCCACCTTGATGCCCGGCGTCGTCGCCGGCATCACGATGGTGGCCTCGCAGCCGAGTACCTGCGCCGCCAGGGCAACACCCTGGGCATGATTGCCGGCACTGGCCGCCACCACCCCGCGCATGAGCTGGTCGCGGGTCAAACCGGCCATCTTGTTGTAGGCACCGCGCAACTTGAACGAGAACACCGGCTGCATGTCCTCGCGTTTGAGCAATACCGTATTTCCCAGCCTTCTCGAAAGATTGGATGCCGTGTCCAGCGGCGATTCGATCGCCACGTCATAAACACGGGCAAGAAGGATGCGCTCAAGATAGTCGGTCATACTGCCCGCCGCTTTAGGATTGAATGGTTGGACATGGAGTTTGATGGAGCCTGAAAAGCTCGCTATTCTCGGGCCTATTTCCCGAACTTCAAACCGCTAACAAGAGAAGAGAACTGCATCATGATGACCCAAGACGAAATGAAACAGGCCACCGCGCTCGCCGCGATCGAATATGTTCCTGCCGGCATCATCGGCGTCGGCACCGGCTCCACCGCCAACTTCTTCATTGACGCACTGGCCGGCATCAAGGGTCGTATCGACGCGGCGGTCGCCTCATCGGTGGCCACAGCGGAACGCCTCAAGAAGGTCGGCATCCGCGTGATCGACCTGAACGAGGCCGGCGAAATGGAAGTCTATGTTGACGGCGCCGATGAAATCACCCGCCACATGGCCATGATCAAGGGCGGCGGCGGCGCACTGACGCGAGAGAAAATCGTCGCCGCCTGTGCCAAGAAATTCGTCTGCATCATTGACCAGAGCAAGCTGGTCGATGTCATGGGCAAATTCCCGCTACCTGTGGAAGTCATCCCGATGGCGCGTTCCTACGTCGCGCGCCAACTCGTCAAACTGGGCGGCAACCCCGTGCTGCGCTCCGGTTTCACAACCGACAACGGCAACGTCATCCTCGATGTGCATGGCATGAGCATCCTTGATCCGGTCGCGCTTGAAAGCGAAATCAACCAGATCGTCGGAGTCGTCACTGTCGGCCTGTTCGCCCGTCGCGGCGCCGATATCTGCCTGATGGGCACCCAGGACGGCGTGCAGACAATCAAACGCTGACTCGATTAGCCCATTGATCAGTTTGTAGTTGGGTCAAGCGCACCGGATGCCTTGGCGGCGGGTTTTGCCGCTTAGGGCGTCCGACTTGCCGAGAACTGGCGCAGCTGCCCCATCGGAACGAGGCAATGATGGGTCCGCAGCGCTTGACCATCCTACGGTTTGCTCCTAATCGAGAAAAAATCGTCGCTTCAGAGACCTGATCCCTTGATCTTTCGCAGGCACCGAAATATTTGATACCGAAAGTAGGATGGGTCAAGCGTAGCGGACCCATCAACCTGGAAACCGCAGTTGCCCGGGCCGTTGGTGCGAATTTATTTGCATAATCAACCACTTGCGTGCGAATAAATTCGCACCTACATAAGTAACGCAACCGATTGAAATTTCTCAACATTCAATCCCAACTGCGGTTTTTAGGATCAACGCTTACGATTCGATGGGTCCGCTGCGATTGACCCATTCTACGAAATAAGGTTTGAAAAACCACAGCGGGGGCTGCTGTCTTTATAACCCAGCTTCCTTTTGGTGACGCACGGCCAGAACAATCACGCTGTCTTCGGCCAACCGATAGCGCGCCACATAACCGCTATCGCCGAAGTCGATCAGTAATTCGCGGAAGGCCAGATCGTCCATTCCTTCGGCGGGGCGGCCAATTTGCGGATGCCGTTCCAATATCTTTACAGCGTTGATGATGGCTACTGCAGCGCGCTTCGACGCAGCAGGATTCTTTGGGCGCAGGAAGTCGCGCAAGCGCTCCAGATCGAGCAGTGCGATTGGTGCGAATTGGACGCGCATCAGGTGTGAGGTATGGGAGGGGGCAGTTCGTTTTCCTCACCCCAGGAATTCAGCCAAGCCACCACTTCATCACCGGTGACATGCAAGCCGGTTTCTTGATAGGCACGCCAGGCATCCAACGTATCCTGATGAAATGATGCGCGCTGCTCTTCACGGGTGACATATTGCTCGATGGCTTCGCGCATGAGCCAGTGCATGGGCCTGTTTTTATGGCCGGCAAGAGCGCGAACACGTTCCTTGAGAGGTTCACCAAGACGAATGGCAACAGGGGTGGCCGACATGAGTATTCTCCTGTATTACAGTTCGCTACTGTATAGCACGATGTTCTCCAGCCACGGCAAATTTGTTCTGGCTTTCTGCCATCATTCTTACCCATGCAGGAATCCAGCGTCATCCATCTGATCAGGACATATACAACTAATGATCCGGCCAGGTTTATCCGTGAATCCGCTCGTGCTGAGCCTGCCGAAGCACAGCCCTTCGACGGGGCTCAGGGCGAACGGGATTCATGGTTAATTCGTGCCGGATCAATAGCCTTGCCGCTGTTGTCATGAAAGACATCAGAGGGTTGCTTGGAAATTAAACCTTGCCCAGCAACTCCAAAACGAGTTTGTAGAAGTCGACTGATGGGACCGCTGTGCTTGACCCATGTTCAGTCACTGCGGCTCAACCGACGGAAGAGCACAGATACCCGTTCAATCCCGGCCTGTTCCGGCCTGGTCCTGCTCCATCTCGTCATGCTCCGACGGAACCTTGTAGCGTTCTTCCGCCCAAGCACCCAGATCAATCAACTTGCAGCGCTCGCTGCAAAAAGGTCGAAAAGCGTTTTCCGGCCGCCACGCTACCGGCTTGCCACAGGTTGGGCAGGCTACCTGCCTGAATTCCTTCGCCATTGATGCTCCAGATTGCCTATTTCCTCGAAAGACTGCACGGCCAGTCGCGCATTTATCTGCACAAGCCATGCCGTGTGGTGCATGCCTTGAAATAGATCGGCCATCGGAACAGCAACGATCCACACATCACCGCCGGCCTATCCAATCAGGCGTGACACATCACAAGTCACGCCAGCCTCTTACCCATTACGTCAGGCAGTGTGACGAAAAACGGCAGCCCCAGCCAGCAACAGACTGCACCATCAACGACAATATGAATATTAATACATACAAAACAATAGCTTATGAATTACATGACACAGCAGTAATGGATGGCATGTTTCTGGCTTTTAACTAACCGCCGCGCCCCATTTTGAGCACCGGCGCTTTTTCAAACTGAAACCAAGGAGCTTCAAATGACGCAACTGAATCAACTACGCAATCGTTCCGGCCAGTCCGGCTTTACCTTGATCGAACTGCTGATCGTCGTCGCCATCATCGGCATCCTGGCTGCGATCGCGGTACCGAGTTATCAAAGCTATTCCAACAAGGCCAAGTTCTCCGAAGTCATCAACGCCACAGCGCCTTACAAAACCGGCGTGGAAATCTGCTTCCAGGCCAATGGTGGGGTATTCTTACCATGCGACAGCGCGGCTGATGGTTCACATGACCCCAACATTCCTGCCGCAATTACTGCTGCTGGCGGGGGTCTTGGTAAATATGTTGCAACTCTCACTGTGTTAGATGGCGCGATTACAGCTACAGGCAGTGGTGCAGCTCCGCTGAATTCCACTTACGTATTGACGCCGACCTCCTCCGCCGCAGGCATAGTCTGGACGCTGACTACCGGCACCGCGACTTGTGACGACAATGGTCTGTGCTCATAAACAGCCAATTGAATCTACAAGAAAAATGGTCGCAGCCTTGCAAATCAAGTTTTCAGAGACCCGCATTGCCTGAAATCTGATTTCCTTCACCTCTTGACGCCGGCCTCTCGCCGGCGTTTTTTTATTCCACATTATTGATGCCTGTCTGGCCATTCGTTTTGCTCGCGCTTTCGGTTCAACTGATTGCGCCATTTTCCGCTCTGCCTGCGCTACTGCTCCTGCCAGTCGCTCTGGCTGCGGCATGGCGGAGTTCCCCCGTGAGCGGCGCACTTTCCTGGCTGTTGTCGGGCTGGCTGGCATGGCTGCCGATCTCCGTTGCGGTGGCCGTTTCGCCAGGCTTGGCGCTGCCGCAGGCTGCGGTTCTGCTCTGCCTGCCACTGGCCTGGCTGGCGGGGGCTGCACTTGATGCGCGAAGCCAGCTTGACCGGCTGCTGACGCGAGTCCTGCCGGTCATGCTGGGGATTCTGCTGGTCTGGGGACTGATGCAAGGCCCCAACACGTTTACGCAGAAACCGCAGGGACCATTCAATGATCCCAATACCTATGCAGCCGTGCTTAACCTAATCAGCTTGCCATTGCTGGCGCATTACCTGGCCAGCAATCTCGCGCATATACCGCGCTGGCGTCGCACCGGTCACCTGGCCATGCTGGCGGCAGTCGCTTTTGTCGCATTTCTGGTGGCATCACGCGGTGCATCCCTGGCCCTAATACTGGTGTTGCCTCCCCTGCTCTGGCTCGCTCGCAAGCAACCCGACTTTTTTCGCAAGATGGCATTGTTGACCACTGTGGTGCTGGTGTCCTATTTCGCGGCGCAATACGTCAGCGAAGGTCTTTCCGTAGCGCAACGTCTGGCGGATACGGTAGCCGGCGGCGACCCTTCACGCATCATGTTGATGCGCTCGGCCTGGCTGATGATCCAGGACCACCCCTGGCTGGGCAGCGGGCTCGGATCCTTCCGGCTGCTTTATCCGCAACATCGTTCCGGGAACGAGTCCACCACGGCAGGCGGTTGGGTTCATAACGATTATCTGCAACTCTGGCAGGAAGCCGGCTTGCCGATGTTCCTGCTGTTGCTCGGACTTGTATTTTGGGTAGCCTGGGCAGTCTGGCGCACAGTGCGCGAAGGCGGGCATGCGGCCTTGTTGCGCATGGGCTATCTGGCCGCCGTTGGCGCAATCCTGTTGCACGCCTTGGTAAATTTCCTGTTCTATTTCGCGCTGGTGGGTTCATTGGTCGGCTTGTATCTGGCGCGCGTCAGCCAGCCTGCCAAGGAGCCGACAAAAGCCGACGTACCAGGCAGGGCAGGGGCGGATACCCTGCGCGCAAAGCGCATGGCCATTGCCGGCTATGCCTTTGTTCTCGGTTATCTGCTGGTTGGCCAGGTTGCAGTGGAAGTGCTGCTTGGCGAGGCACGCTCGATCCAGCGCTCGTTGTATGCATATGGAGTGATCTATCCCCGCTATGAAGCAGCTTTCTGGGTTTCCGTGCTGGCGCCGTTTCATCCAACGCCACAGCACATCATGGGCCTGGAACTGGCGGATGCTTTCATTCTGGGCGGAGGCAAAGATGAAGCCGTGCGCGCTGATGCGCTGGAACGCATGGAAGCGGGATGGCAGCGAGCGCCGTGCTATCTGCCTTACGCCAATGACGCCCTGGCCGTCATTCGCCAGGAAACCTCCGGCATCCCCCTTACCGACTCGCTGCGCGCGAAAGGCCGGAAAATCGTCGATCGCAACCTCGAATGCAATGCCCGCCATGGCTTGAGCTATTACCATGCCGGCGGCCTGGCCAAAAATGCTTCCGAATCCATGATGTGGTGGCAGGCAGGTCTGGCAGCTTCACCCAATCTCGGAGATCGTCTGTTGCTCGCCACCGCTATCCTGTCGCGCACAACACCAGGTCAGGAAAAAACATTGGCCGAGTTGGGCGCACAGATGGCGCAGGGGATACGCGGCATGGAGTCCAACCCCGGCATATACCCGGATCAGGTTTTCTGGACCAATGCACAACAGCAGCTTTACCGGATTGCCGGCCAGCGCATGATCGAACTGGTTCGGCCACCTGGCTACAAATAGCGATTAAATAGCACTCCGCTATTGCGACCTGAGTGATCGCCACCTATAATGCGCGGACTTTGTAGCTGCCTTCGAAAGAAGCCGCTGCTTAAAGAGTAACGCAGCAAATTGGAGTGGTAGTTCAGTCGGTTAGAATACCGGCCTGTCACGCCGGGGGTCGCGGGTTCGAGTCCCGTCCACTCCGCCAAGCTTCAAACAGAAAAGCGCCTCTCGGGGCGCTTTTTTGTTGTGGTGCACACTTTGCCAGGCGCCGTTGTTCGCTGCAAGCGGCATCGGACGGGGATGGGCTGCGATCATGGGCATGGGCTTCTCCCGGTGTGGATAATCCTGCAATCCCGGTTCGCGGGGTATCATCCGGCCAACCGGATTTGCCGGTGAATCACCCCAGAGCCTATGCCCCTTCCTGCCCGCTCCTCTTCTCATTGTGCCGCGCTGCCCGTGAGGGCCGCTGCGGACACGGAGTCGGCGCATGATTGATTTTTCCACGTTCCACGCGCGCGACTACGCCTTTCTGGGCGTTGCGCTGGTAGCGGTTTATGTCGTCTTTTCGATGGTGCGACTGATGCTGCTGGCCTTGAGTCGGCGCAAGTCCGGGACAGCGGTACATGTGGAAATTCCCCATGCTTACGATTCAGTGGCGCTCGCCCAGGCCGAGGCGGGTCGCAATCTGCCGCGGACGGCACCGGCGGAGCCACCGCCGGTGCGGGTTACCGCGGAAGAGTGCTCTTTGCCTCCTGATTTTGCCCGCGAACTGGCGCATTCGAGCCTTGAGCTTGAAGTCCAGAATTTGCGGCGCGATGCCGAAAAACTGCGTGCGGAGATGCAGTGCCTGGCCGAGGAGGTCCGGCATCTGAAGGCGTCACGAAACGTTTCGCCGGCTTACGGGGAAGCCATGACCCTTGCGCAGCAAGGTGAGCCGCCCGCCGGCATTGCCGCCCAATGCGGCATCTCGGTCGGCGAGGCGGAACTGGTCGCCGCGCTGGCGCGAAGCGAGCCGGGCCTGAACCTGCAAAAAAAGGCCAAGTAGACATGAAGACCGCAGCACCGACCCGGATCCCCTTCGCCAGCGCCACCTTGGACGCCGATTCGACAGAGGGATGATGCTTCAGGCAGGTGGCGGCACAAACGGCTCGCCCGCTGCAGCCATCGCCAGCAGGTTCTGTGCGGTGGACTCATCCACATCCAGACGTCGCACCAGAGTCTCCTGATCCACGCGGAGCAGGTCGCGGATTGCCGTGAAGTCATCAGGCAAGGCCGGATCATTCCAGCCATCGGCGGAATGGCGGGCGAGATCGACGGCGAGTTTGACGTTGCGAACGCGCGGATTTTCAGCCTGCCGATGATCCAGCAACTGAGCCAGCAGCTCGGGCAGCCGCCAGGCCTCGGTCAGCGCCAACTTGAGGCGATAGAGCGGCACACCATAGATCTCTTCCTGGAGCGTTGCCGAGCGCTCGTTAGGTTGTGCGAGCTGGGCGTTGCGAACCTGCAGCGCCAGCTTTGGCGCAAAAAGCCACATCAGGAGTTCGGCGACATCATGCAGCAGCGTCGCCAGCGTGATCTCATCGACATCCACATCGCGTCGCAGTATCGCCCAGTCGCGCGCCCAGTGCGCTGCCCGGCGCGCGCGCGTGATGGATTTGAGCAAGCCAAGCAGGGCCGGCAGGTGATCGTTCAACTGATCTTCGGCCACGGACAGGTTCTGGAAGTCGCGGAAAAAGGGCGTGATGCCGATCATCATGATCGCCCGGTCTATCGTGGTTATATCTGTGGTCTGGCGCGCGCGGCGATGCGTCTCGATGTAGGCCAGCACCTTCAATGTCAGCAGCGGGTCGTGCAGAATCACCCCCGCCAGCACGCGGCCGTTGACCGTATCCGCATTTTCGCGCAGCCGCTCCAGTTCATGAATCGAGTTGCGCAGCACCGGCAAATCGGTCTGGGCAAAGAAGTCGATCCAGGCGTCTGTATCGGGGAGCGAATGGTCGATCATGGAGATGCCCGTGGCGTGTTGGGGATGATGAAGGGAATGTAGCAGCTTCACTTGCCAATTCAAATGGCGTCGTTGATTTCGGCATGCCCGAAGCCGCCGGGTTTCTGCATTTCCGCGAGTTCGTCAATGTATGGGCGACTCGCCGGTTTGCACCTGATTGCGGGCAGAGGCCTGCAATCGCCGTTCCGCCAGCGCCGACTTTTTGCGCACCATGGACATTTCCTGCAGCTTTGCTGCCACCGCCCGCGGTACGAACTTCGCCGGGCATGCGGGTCGATGGGTTTGGCGAAAGCCGGCAGTGAGGCGCCGGTCCGGATCTTCATGGAAAGCCTCTGCCGTCTGACTGATGGGCGGCAGGCACGATGAGGCTCAAGTTTTTCCCGCCAGTGCCGTAAAAGTCCGTTCAACCGGTCATTTTCCTTGAGGAGTTGCGGCATGGATGTCACTGCCATCGTTTCAGTCGCGGTCGAAACGGCCCAGGCCCGCACGGCGGAAGCTGTATCCATGGCGGTGCTGAAGCGGGCACTCGAGATTCAGGCTCAGGGGGACGTGCAACTGGTGCAGGCGGCGGTCCAGTCCATGCCGGCTGCGGGCAACCCGCCGCATCTGGGCAACTTCATTGATATTTTCGGCTGAACCAGAAGCGAGCCGCCGCGCGCCGTCATCCGAGGCAAATCAGTAACCCGACCGGGTTTATCACTCAGCACCTAAAGTTTTCCGACCCCGCTCCGTAAATGCACCTGTAGACGATCAGACATCGCCTAAAACACTGAGCCGGTTCCCAGGCAAAAGCCACAGGCCGACAAAGATAACCCTCTGTAAGGAGAAGCAAAATGGCACAAACAATCAACACCAACGTTGCCTCGCTGAACGCACAGCGCAATTTGGGGACTTCGCAGTCCGCTCTGGCAACCTCCCTGCAGCGCCTGTCTTCCGGCCTGCGCATCAACAGCGCCAAGGACGACGCGGCCGGCCTGGCAATTTCCGACCGCATGTCGGCACAGATTCGCGGCCTGAACCAGGCAGTGCGCAACGCCAACGATGGCATTTCGCTGTCGCAAACCGGCGAAGGTGCGCTGAATGAGGTATCCAACAACTTGCAGCGTATCCGCGAGCTGGCGATCCAGTCCACCAACGGCACCAATACCGCGGCCGACCGCCAGGCGCTGGATGCCGAAGTTCAACAGCGGCTGGCCGAAATCGATCGTATTTCGGCACAGACGTCGTTCAACGGACAAAAGATTCTGGATGGCTCGCTTGGCACCGCCGCATTCCAGGTGGGCGCAAACGTCGGCGAGTCGATTTCGGTCAATCTCACGACCAGCACCAGAACTTCCGCAACCGGCGCCATCGCCAGCGCGACCACCACCAGCCTTACCACTGCCGCCGTGGCCGACACGCCGGCCACCAGCGGCCGCATCACCATCAATCCCTCGACGTTCAACTTCGGTGTGGGTGCTACCCCGCAGGTCGACGGCAAGAACAGCATGGCGGGCGCAACCGGCGGCGTGTATGACTTCAGTGCCGCAGCCGCCGTCGTCGGCAACAATGTGCAAACCAACACGCGCACGGACTTCAGCCTCACCAACCTGACTCAGTTCAATGTTGTCCAGGGTGCGAATACCGCCACCATCACGCTAAGCACAAATCTTACAAACGCTGCAGGTGTGGCATCCGAGATTCAGACTCAATTGCAGGCAACTACGGGCTTTGCTACTGCCACTGTGGCTGCTACCGCGACCGGCTTCAAGATTTCAGGCGTCGGTGCCCTCGCTGTTGCAGTGGGTGCTCTTGATGGCAACGCCACAGGAAATGGTATGGTCGCCTCGGCCGGCAATGCCGGCGGCGCAAACCAGAACGCGACTTTCACGATCGACGGTACCGCCGTCACCGTGAATACCGCTGTCACCACCCCGGCCACGCTGGTCACCGCCATCAATGCCGCGATCACCACTGCGGGCGCCCCGCTGACCGGCTACACGGCGGCCATTGACGGCGCCGGCGTCAAGATCACCCACACCGGCTCCACCACCGCCGTTGCAATCACCGCCGCCAATGCCTCTGCCGTGAATAACGGCCTGGTGAATGGTACCGGTACGGGCGGCACGGCCGCGGTGTCCTCCACCAACGCCACCTTCACCGCCGACGGGCAAGCCGTATCGCTGACGACCAGCTACGCAAGTTTCAACGCCCTGGCGACCGATATCGCCGCCCAGATGAACACCGCGGTAGCGGGCACCTACACGGTGACCAATACTGCCGGCGCCCTGGAAATCAAGAAAGTGGCAACCGGCTTGGCATCTACGGCGGTGAATATCACTGCGGCGGGCGGTTTTGCCTCCAACGCCGGGATCGCGGTTGCATCCGGTACGGCTGGCGCGGCCCTTGTCGTCGGCAGCAACGGCGGCATTGCCCAGGGCGCTTCATTCACCCTGGCCACGGGCGATCTGACCCTGGCAGCGGGATCCAACGCTGTGGTCGATCTGGCGGGCAGCTATACCACCCTGCAAAGTCTGGTGGATGCGGTCAACAGCAAGGTCAGCGGAGTGAATGCATCCACCTCGGGCGGAACCTTGTCCCTGTCGTCGGCACAAGCCATCTCGGCGGCTGGAACCAAGGCGACCGTGGCGACGAATGCCGGCGGCTTTGGCCTCTCCGCGACGACCGCGGCCACCGTGAGCGCGTCCAACTCACTGCTTACGGCCAACGTGCTGACCTCTGCGGCGGCAAATACCGCCGTGCAGCGGATCGACTCGGCGCTGGAAGTGGTGAATGGCCTGCGTGGCACTTTCGGTGCGGTGCAGAACCGTTTCGAGTCTGTGATCGGCAACCTGCAGACCGCGTCCGAGAACCTGGTCTCTGCACAAAGCCGTATCCGTGACACCGACTTTGCGTCAGAAACGGCGGCATTGACCCGCAATCAGATCCTGCAACAAGCGGGTATCGCGATGCTGGCGCAGGCCAATGCACTGCCGAATCAGGTCCTGACACTGCTGCGCGGTTAAACGGCCCGCTTCTAAGCTAAGCCGAAAGGCCGGGGTGGCGCGCAAGCGCAACCCCGGCCCCGTGCAAAGGAGGCAGCATGAACATTCAATCCGTCAGCAGTTCCGGCACCGCCGGGTTGTCCCCGGTAGCCGCACAGGGGGGCGCGCCGCAGGCCGTCGCACCGTTGCCGACGTCAGCAGTGCAAATCCAGCCGCTGCCGGGCCAGGCCAGCCAGGCGCAAGCCGTTCCTGAACGGGCGCAGGTTGAAGTGGCCGTGGCGAAGGTCAAGGTGCAAATTCAGGCCATCAGCGATAACAGCCTGGATTTCTCCATCGACGACAACAGCGGGAAGACGATTGTGCGGGTCACCGACAAGGAGTCCGGTGAATTGATCCGGCAGATACCGTCCCAGGAAATGCTCGAGATCGCCCGCTCTATCGATCGCCTGCAAGGCATGTTGGTGAAACAGACAGCCTGACGCCTTCCCACAAGGAAGTCGGCAGGAAAAGGAAAACCCGCCCGGCTCGCCGGAGCGGGCTTTTCCCGTTCACACCCGATGTCGGCGCTGGCGCGAATGGAGGCACCCGCGGGCGAACGGCGGCTGGATTCCGGTTGCGGAATCCCCGGCCGGCCGATCTACGTAGATGTCGCAGCTTCCCGCGGCATTCACGGATGGACAAGTCGCATTTCCTTTGGGACTATCCCTGCAATGGCTGCGCACCGCCGCATTCTCACGGCGGTGCGACGGCCAGCGGCCGTTTATCAAACCAAGCAGCTCCGACCTGGAAACCTTGAATGGGACTGTTCAGCCGGTTCGCGGACACCAGCGGAGAATCCTCTGCCGCCACGAAGGACCCGTACGCGGCGAATCCGGCCGCGACCGCGGCGGGCGTGACTGGGGGCGGCCAGCCCGTTGCCGGACCGGCGAGTTGCGTCCCGCTGCCGGCAGAGCGGGACGTTTGCGTTCCCACTCTGAGCCTGTCGCCTGGCACGCGCCTGGCACAACCGGTGCGACGTGCCGACGGCATCGTGTTGATGTCCGCCGGCTCGGAAATTGACGCCGATCAGTTGCGGCGACTTATCCAGCGCCATGTCGAGTTCGTCCATATCATGCAAAAGGAGACTCGCGACCCGGCGCAGATCGAGCAAGATGTGGCCAACGCCGCGGCACGTGTTGCCCACCTGTTCCGCGGCGATGGCAGTGCGGCACGGACGGGCCTGCGGGCTGCGATCATCGCCTACCGGAGGCAGGCGGCCTCATGAG
This sequence comes from Tepidiphilus sp. J10, assembly GCA_945897955.1. Lineage (GTDB taxonomy): Bacteria > Pseudomonadota > Gammaproteobacteria > Burkholderiales > Thiobacillaceae > PFJX01. The sequence goes on from CAMDGQ010000024.1 coordinate 42,186, forward strand.
TTCGCGATTCACCATCGAGCAGGTGCTGGCCCGCGCGGACGCGCTGCCGGCGCTGCCGCAAATTGTGACGAAGATCCTGGAAATGCTGGGTGACGACGATGCCAATGTGGAGCTGCTCAGTACTCACATTGTCAACGATCCGGCGGTGGTGGGGCACATTCTCGCGGCGGCCAATGCCGGCGCCCTGGGTGCCAGCGGCCATGTTGATTCGGTGCGCCAGGCCATCCTCCTGCTCGGCATCAGCCGCGTGCGCGACATCACCCTCGCCACGGCAGTCATCGATCGTTTCAGGACCGTACCGCCGTTCAATGCCCGGGGGCTCTGGCTGCACAGCGTCGGCGTTGCCGTTTGCGCGCAGGATGTGGCGCGCACCGTCAGGCTTGACGTGGATGCGGCCTACACTGCCGGTTTGCTGCACGACATCGGCCAGTTGCTGCTGGTCGCCTTCGATCCCGAGGCTTACGCCCGGGTATTGGAGGCGAGGGGTCTGCGCGATACCGACATAGTCCCGATCGAGCACGAACTCATCGGCGTCGACCATGCGCAAGTCGGCGGCGCTCTGGCCAGATTCTGGAAGTTGCCGGAAGCCGTGGCTGATGCCATTGCCGGGCATCACGTGTCGTATCGGAACGATCCCGAAAATGAACTTGCCGATGTTGTTCACGTCGCCGAAGTGCTGAGTCACGCGCTGGATCTGGGCGGTTGTGAGGACTCCCGGGTGCCGGAGTTGTCCGACCTGTCCTGCGCGCGCCTGGATATCGACTGGGGTCAGTTCGTCGAGCACTTTCCGCGAATAGAGGCGCGCTTTGCCAATGCCCGGATCGCGCTGGGGATCTAGGCGGCGCCTGGAGCGTTGAAAGGCAGGCGGGTTTCGCGGGTTCCGTCGCCTAAAGATTTGGCTCGTGTTACCGTTACTGTCACATAGGAGAAAATACTGGCATGGCTGGACTTTCATCTCCCGGAATCGGTTCGGGGCTCGACGTCAGTGGCATCGTTACCCAGTTGATGACGCTGGAGAAACGGCCCATCGCCGGGCTCAACACCAGAGAAGCGGGCTTTCAGGCCAAACTCACGGCCTATGGTTCGCTCAAGGGCGTGCTGTCGTCCGTACAATCGACGGCCAAGGCGCTGACCCTGGCGACGACATTCACCAGTCGCACGGCGGCGGTCTCCGATGCGACAGTCCTCGCCGCCTCGGCCGAAACCACCGCTGCCGTCGGCAGCTATTCCATCGCCGTCACCCAGTTGGCGAAGTTCCATGCCGTGCGCAGCGATACGAATTACGCGGCAACCACGGACACGTTCAACACCGGCACCCTGGCAATAAAAGTCGGCGCCGGCGATACGGTGAATGTCACCATCGACAGCAACAACAATACGCTGGCCGGCATCCGCCAGGCCATCAACGACGCCGGCGCCGGCGTCACCGCGTCGATCGTCAATGACGGCGGCACCAATCGCCTGTTGCTGACATCGAAAACGCTCGGAGCGGCCGGCGCGATCACGGTGACGGCCACCGATTCCGGCAGCGGCGGCACCCATGCGCTGAGCGGGCTGGATTCCTCGGTTCTGGTGGCGACCCAGACCGCCGACGATGCTGAATTCAGCGTCAATGGCTTCGAGGTCACCCGTTCCAGCAATACCATCGGCGATGTGGTTGAAGGTTTGACGCTCAATCTGACCAAGGTGGGAACCAGCAACGTCACAATCAGCGTCAACACCGGGGCTACGACGGCGGCGATCAATGGCTTCGTCAAGGCGTACAACGACACCGTCAAGCAGTTGCAGAGCGCGTCGGCCTACAACGCGGCAACCAAGGTGGCCTCGGTTCTTACGGGGGACAGCACGGCGCGCAGCATCAGCACTCAAATGCGTACGCTGGCGCAAAGTACGGTGCTCGGTGTCGGCGGCGGCATAGCCACACTTTCCAGCATCGGCATCGCCCTGCAAAAGGATGGCACGCTGCTGGTAGACAGCACCAAGCTTGCGGCGGCGCTGGCTGATCCGGCCAAGGATGTCGCCGCCTTGTTTTCGGCGACAACCGTCGGCAACCAGGGTATCGCCGTGCGTTTCAACAATGCGATGGAAGGCATCATCGGCAGTACGGGCCTGATCGCCAGCCGTACCGAGGGCATCGCGGCCTCGATCAAGGACATCAGCAATCGCCGTGAAGCCATCACGCTGCGCCTGACGAAAATAGAAGCTCGCTACCGGGCGCAATTCACGGCACTCGACGGACTCATTGCCGGCATGAACAAAACCAGCGAATTTCTGACGCAGCAACTTGCCAACCTGCCTGTCAACTCAAGCAACTAATCCGGAGAGAGCCATGTCTTTCGCATCCACGTCCCGCAGCTACGGCGCCGCACAATCCTATGCCAATGTCGGCGTCGAAACCGGTGTTGCCGCCGCCGATTCGCATCGGCTGATCCTGATGCTGTTCGACGGCGCCTTGCTCGCCGTCGCGAGAGCGGGCAGCGCCATGGATCAGGGGCGAATCGCCGAGAAGGGACAAACCATTTCCCACGCCATCGACATCATTGCCAACGGACTCAAGGCCAGCCTCAATTTTGCTGCCGGCGACGAACTGGCCAACCGTCTGGCGGCGCTGTACGACTACATGTGCAATCGCCTGCTGCATGCCAACCTCAAGAATGACCCGGCGGCGCTGAACGAAGTGGGCCGACTGCTCGCCGAACTCAGGTCGGCGTGGGCGGAAATAGCACAGGATCCCGCGGTAGTTTCCTCGAGCAAGGCCGCCGCTTGAGGCTTACCATGATGTCGATGTCCGATCAGATCGACCTCTACGAAGAAATCTGTGCCCTGTCGGCAGATATGGTCAATGCTGCCCGGTCGAATGACTGGCCGCGCCTGGTCGCCCTTGAACACAGCGTCGCCGCCCTGCGCGACGAGCTGGTCGCAAACAGCGGTCCCGGGCCGGATACGGGCACGACCGCGGCGGAAAATGATCACAAGCGTGGCCTGATTCAGCGGATACTCGAAGACGATGCCGAGATTCGCCGTCATACGGAACCATGGATGGAGCATGTGCGTCAATTTCTTGGCAGCCAGAATCGCCGCAAGCAGGTGCAGCAGGCGTATGCGGCGACTGACAGCGCGCCAGGTGGCTATTGATTGCTTGAGCGAAGCATGGGGTGCCCTTGCGATGTGCCGGTGTCGCTGCAGATATGGCCACTCCGGTACCACTTCCGACAGCGGTAACCGGCCATGGTGATGATTCCCACCGATGTTGGCGTCCATGTTCGCAGCCAGACCGATGCGCCCCTGCATCAGCTGCGGCCGATCGCGGAAATCCCGTCCGATCTGCCGGATTTGAACAAGGGTCAGGTATTCCGCGCCTACATCCAGGAAGCCCTGCCGGAAAATACATTCAAGGCGCTGGTCGCAGGAAGATTGCTCATCCTCTCCTTGCCTGAGGGCGCCAAGACCGGCGATACGCTGGATCTGGTGGTCATCGATCGCACCCCGCGTGCGATCGTGGCGCAAATCGCCGAGGGCAGGCCGGCCGCAGCCGGTGAGCCCTATCAGCACGCCACGCTATCGCGCACCGGGCAACTGATCGCTTCGCTGCTCGCTCGTGAAGGCGAGCCGGTGATGCCGGCAACCCTCACTCGCGGCGGTTCGTTGTTGCCGCAAGCGCCTGTCAGCGCTGCCGCATTGGCCCAGAGCCTGCCGCCAAAACTTGCGCTGGCAGTCGGCACCAGCGGACTCTTCTACGAATCGCATCAGGTGCAGTGGGCGCTGGGTCAGCGGCCGCTGGCCAGTTTGCTGGCCGAACCGCAAGGGCAACATTCGAATCCGGTAACCCTGGCGGCCTTTGGTGCGGCGGGAACGGCGCAGGAGGATGCCGCAAAGTCGGCGCTGGCGGTACGGCATGAAGCTGCCGCTGCCCGTTCGCCCCCGGCCCCCGCATCGCTGCTGCAGGCATTGTTTGGGGGCGAGACGGCAGCGTCCGGTGCCTCTGCCGCAGAATCACGCCTTGCGGCAAACCCGGCCACCGCCGCCCTCATGATCCCCGACGATTTGCGTCCCCTGGTGCAGCAACAGCTTGAGGCTGCCGCGACGCAACGGCTGGCATGGCATGGCGAAATCTGGCCGAAACAGGGCATGGAATTCGAGATCGAACGCGATGCCCGGCAGAGTGATGGCTCGACGCCGGATGAAGCCGCTCCCTGGTCCGCCAACCTGCGCCTGACCCTGCCGCGGCTCGGCACCATCGATGCGCGCCTGCAACTGAGCGGGCAGACCGTGCAGCTTGCGCTGCAAGCATCCAGCGCCACCAGTGCGACCGACCTGGACACTGCCATTCCGTCCTTGCAGCAGGGTTTGGCGGTGGTCGGCCTGACGCTGCTGGGAGTGCAGACGCACCATGACAACGGCTGACGAAGATTCGCAGCGCACACTGGCGGTAGCGCTGAAATACGCTCCCGGCGCCACCGCGCCAACGGTGGTGGCGAAGGGACGCGGCCTGATCGCCGACGAGATCATCGCGCGGGCGCAGGAACACGGTATTTATGTCCACGAATCACCTGCGCTGGTTGCGCTGCTCGCCCAGGTCGATCTCGATCAACACATTCCGTCGCAGCTTTACGTTGCGGTTGCCGAATTGCTGGCATGGCTGTATCAGGTGGAACGCGGTGAAGCCCCGCGGTTCTTTCCGTCTGCCGGTGAATCCAAACCGGGATAAAATCCGGGACGTTTTTCGTTAGCCCCTATTCCAAATATGAACACCCCGAGCACTGCACCGGATGCCAGTCCGACTCCGCAAGCCGTCACGGAAGTGCTGGACAACGAGGAATTCAGTCACTATCTGCTCTATACCAGGGGCGAGATGTTTCCCGTCTTGCGCGGGCTGATCGAGCATGTATCGCAAGTCGCCATGATGTTCAACGAAGGGCGCAACATTTTGCTGACCAGCCTGGTGAGCTGCGATGACAATGGCCTGGTGCTCGAATACGGCGCCAGCATGGAGATGAATCGCAAGGCGCTGAAGGCGGAAACACTGTTCTGCGTCAGCCACCTGGACAAGGTAAAAATCCAATTCATCCTGCGCGGGGTGGATCAGATCGAAGATGGCGGACGCCCTGCCTTTCATGCGTCTTTGCCGGACAGCATCCTGCGGCTGCAGCGGCGGGAGTTTTATCGGCTGGTCACGCCCGTTGCTCAGCCCGTCAGATGCAGAATCCGCATTCCCGGGCCGGACGGCTCAAGCGCCCTGGTTGAAGCTCACGTAGCCGACATCAGCGGCGGCGGTATCTTGCTGGTCGGCCTGCCGCTGGACCTGCCTCTGGAAACCGATATGGAGCTTTCAGGGTGCGGCATCGAGTTGCCGGAGATCGGGTCGATTGCCATCAGTCTGCGTCTGCGAAGCCTGGCGGAATCCGTCAGTCGCAGCGGAATTCGCGCCAAGCGCGCCGGTTGCGAATTCGTCAATCTGCCGGGGCCGATGGCACGGCTGATTCAGCGGTACATCATGAAGATCGAGCGCGAGCGCAAGGCGCGCGAATCGGGGATGACCTGACCGGGTAGTATTCAAGCGGGGAATCATGGCTCGGGATTAGGCCGAGATTTAAGCGCTTGTTCGCTCGCTCCCCTGGCGGCCCGGCAGCAATAATTGCCGGTATGAGAAATTCCGCCCATGGCTGAAGAAAGCGACCTCGAGCGCACGGAGCCCGCATCGGAGCGTCGCCTCGAGCAGGCGCGTGAAGACGGCAATGTTCCGCATTCGCGCGAGTTGATGGCGTTCATGGTTCTGGCCGCCGGTGCCGGCACCTTCTGGGTGCTTGGAAGCTGGATGGCCCAAGGCGCCGCCAATCTACTGCGACACGGGTTGAGCTTCGACCGCAGTGCGGCATTCGATACGACGGTCATGAGCGGGTCTGCCCTGGCGCAGACTGTCGATGGTTTCGGCATCGTTGGTCCGATTTTTCTGGCCATCATCGTGGCCATAGTTGCGACGCCTTTCGTCATGGGCGGCTGGATATTTTCAGCCAAGGCGTTTCAGCTTGACCTCACGCGCATGGATCCGGTCAAGGGTTTGGGTCGCATGTTTTCCTGGCAGAGCCTTGCCGAGCTGATTAAGGCCATCCTCAAGGCGCTGTTGATCGGCGGCGTGCTGTATTGGGCCGTCCGCAACGAGCAGGATCGAATGTTCGCCCTCTTGGCCCAGCCCATCGAGGCCGCCCTGGCTTCCTTTTCCCAATTGCTCTTTTTCAGCTTCATTGCCCTGGTTGGCGGCCTGGCGGTGATTGCGGCGATCGACGTGCCGTTTCAGCTCTGGCAATACCATGATCGATTGAAGATGACCCGTGAGGAGTTGAAGCGGGAGGCGCGGGAAAGCGAGGGCGATCCCCAGCTCAAGGCGCGCATCCGCAGCCAGCAGCGCGAAATGGCGCGCAGCCGCATGATGTCCCAGGTACCCAAGGCGGATGTCGTGGTGACCAATCCGACACACTTCGCCGTGGCCTTGAAGTACGACCGCGGCGCGATGGGTGCGCCGGTCGTGGTTGCAAAGGGGATGAACCTGATTGCCGGGCGTATCCGTGAAATTGCCAGCGAGCATCAGGTGCCGCTGCTCGAAACCGCTCCTTTGGCGCGGGCGCTGTATCGGCACGCAGAGGTAGGAGACCAGATTCCTGTGGGTTTGTACGCAGCAGTGGCCGAGGTCATGGCCTGGGTCTATCAAATGAACACGTTTGCGGCAAATGCCGGCACCATGCTGCGGCCGACCGTGCCGGCGCTGATTGATGTCCCCGCAGGTTTCGATCCGGGGCCGTCCGAATGAATGACGGCCTGACACTGCAGGGCTTCCTCGGGCGCCTGAATCTCCGCCAGATGCTGGCGCCGCTGCTCATCATCCTTATCCTGTCGATGATGGTGTTGCCGCTGCCGACGTTCGTGCTCGATGTGTTTTTCACCTTCAATATCGCCATCTCGATCATGGTGCTGCTGGTGGCGATGTACACCATGAAGCCGCTCGATTTCGCGATTTTTCCCACCGTTTTGCTGGTGACTACGCTGCTGCGACTGTCGCTCAACGTGGCCTCGACGCGGGTCGTCCTGTTGCACGGGCACACGGGTCCGGATGCTGCCGGTAAGGTGATCGAGGCATTCGGTCACTTTCTGGTGGGCGGCAATTACGCGGTCGGCATCGTGGTGTTCATCATCCTCACGCTGATAAATTTCATTGTCATTACCAAGGGTGCCGGACGCATCGCCGAGGTCTCGGCGCGCTTCACGCTGGATGCCATGCCGGGAAAGCAGATGGCCATCGACGCCGATCTGAATGCAGGCTTGATCGGCGAAGACGAGGCGCGCAAGCGCCGCGCCACTGTGGCGCTGGAGGCGGATTTTTACGGCTCGATGGACGGCGCATCGAAATTCGTGCGCGGCGACGCTGTCGCCGGCATCCTGATTCTGTTCATCAACATCATCGGCGGCCTGATCGTCGGCGTCGCCCAGCATGACATGAGTGCGGGAGATGCGGCCAAGGCCTATACCCTGCTGACCATCGGTGACGGTCTGGTGGCGCAGATCCCGGCGCTGATCATTTCCACCGCAGCCGGCCTGGTGGTGACGCGGGTGGCCACCGAGCAGGACATCGGGCAGCAACTGGTTACACAATTGTTCGGCAACCCTATGGTGCTGGCCCTGACCGCGGTTATTCTTGGTACGCTCGGCTTGATTCCGGGCATGCCTAATCTGGTTTTTCTGCTGCTGGCATCGGCACTTGGGTTTCTTGCCTGGCGGGGATTGCGCAGTCCGGCGGCGACAAGAAACGAGGCCGCGGCTGCAGCGGAGGCGGCCGCACAACAGACGTTGGCTGCACCGGTTGAGAATGTCGAGGCCAACTGGTCGGACGTGGTGCCCGTCGACGTGCTTGGCCTCGAGGTCGGTTACCGGCTGATTCCCCTGGTGGATCGCGGGCAGGATGGCGAATTGCTGAAGCGGATCCGCGGATTGCGCAAGAAGTTCGCGCAGGACATCGGTTTCCTTTCCGCGCCGGTGCATATCAGGGACAACCTCGAGTTGCGGCCGAATGCCTATCGATTGACGCTCAAGGGTGCGCTCATCGGTGACGGCGAAGCATTCCCCGGTCAGTATCTGGCAATCAACCCGGGGCGCGTATCCGGGCAAATAGCGGGGACGCCAACGCAGGATCCGGCCTTCGGTCTTCCCGCCGTATGGATCGATGCAACTTTGCGCGAGCAGGCAAATGTTTTCGGTTACACGGTGGTCGATGCCAGCACGGTGATCGCCACGCATTTGAATCACGTCATACTGTCTCATGCGACCGAGTTGCTGGGCAGGCAGGAAACGCAGGCGCTGCTGGACCATCTTGCCGTTGAGTCCCCCAAACTGGTCGAGGACATTGTGCCAAAGCAGTTGGCTCTGGGGGTTTTGCAGCGCGTACTGCAGAACCTGCTCGAAGAGGGTGTGAATATTCGCGACATGCGCACCATTGTCGAGACGCTCGCGGAGCATGCGCCGCGAACCCAAGATCCGCTGGAATTGACCTCGCAAGTGCGCATTGCGCTGGGCCGCGCCATCGTGCAGCAGCTCTATCCAACCGGGAATGAAATGCAGATCATGGCGCTGGACCCGGGACTGGAACGAATTATCGGCCAGGCTCTGCAGGGCGGAGGTGATGCTGGTGGCATTGAGCCCGGCCTGGCGGACAAGTTGCTGCGCGAGACTGCCGCTGCGGCGCGACACCAGGAGGATCTTGGGCTGCCCCTGGCGTTGCTGGTTCCGGGAAATCTGCGCTGGCTCTTGTCGCGCTTCCTGCGCCGCGCAGTGCCGCAGCTCAAGGTAATAGCCAATGGCGAAGTGCCTGACTCGAAAATAATCAAGGTAACGTCCATCATCGGAGCAAGCAAATGACCGTAAAACGTTTCGTCGGCGCGACGGCACGCGACTGCCTGCGGCGCGCAAAAGAAGAGTTTGGTCCGGATGCCGTAGTGATTTCCAACAAGGCGGTGGGAAATGGGGTCGAAATTGTCGCCATGTCGCCCGAAAGTCTTGATGCGATTTCAAGGCAGGGCGGCCCCGCCGGCACGGCTTCATCTTCATCGCAGGCCGCGCCGTCCGTCGCTCCGTCGTCGCCCGATGATGATTACACCGTCACCCTGACCTCCGCAAGACGCGAAGCGAAACGCGAACTCGCGCGCGAGCAGGCTGTGGCGCGGCCTTGGGCGCCCTATGGCAGCGTTGAGACTGCCGCGACAAGAACGCCGCCTCCGCTTTCGGATTACAGGGCGGAAGCTTCCCGGCTGCAGCCATTGCCCAATCCGCCTGCCAGCGTTTCCCGACCGGCAGACTCCGCAATCGCGGCGCCACCCGTGGGCAGTTCCCAGGGAGTAGCCGCAAGTGAACTTTCTTTGCT
>CAMDGQ010000025.1 GCA_945897955.1 Tepidiphilus sp. J10
CAACTGTCCGGCGCCGGCGGTCTCGGTTACGACCTGCGTGAACCGGCAACCTCGACCGGCCTGTGCAACAACTGCCACGGCTCGGAAAACAACAATGGTCTCGTAGGCATCCATGATCGCCATCGCGGCGAGGCTACCTGTAACAACTGCCACATAAACCGCTGATCAATACGGGGCGCCCTGGCGCCCCCCCTCAGCAAGGCCCGGACGATTCTGTTCGGGCCTTTTTTCATGCCCCGTCCACCCGTTCCGCAAGCCATTGGAGCGGCCGCACGAACCACCGTCAGGCAGCGACAATATGTCGCAGCCGGGGCTTTTGCGCGGGGCGTGCCGAACAGTTAGCATTGTTTCAAGCATCAAACCCGGAGTACCGTGATGAACTGGTTCAGCAATCTGCTGCGCAAACCCACCCCCAAACCCCTGCCAGCGACACCCGCACCAGTCGTGGCGAAACCCGTACCTGTTGTCGATTTCGATGCACTGCGTCGAGCGCTCGCCGCCGCATCGGGCGATGAAGCCGTCCGCCAGGCCGCCGCCGAACTCGGTCGCGCCCTCGCGACAACACTGCAATCACCGCGCAGCGATGATCCGCCGGCGGTCTGGGCCGTCGCCATCAACCAGGTCGGCAATCGCCAGATCGCCAGCGGCTGGCTGGCCGATCTGCATGGCGATATCTGGCTGGGCGAGGTTGCCGCACATAGCCGGATTGCCGAAATCAGACTGGCCGCCGCGCAACGGATCAATGCCTCGGAAGTGCTCGAACAGGTAGCCCACGACAGCCGCGAGAAGGACAAACGCGTCTATCGGTATTGCACCGATACACTGCGCCAGCGCCAGCAGGCGGCCGAACAAACGCGTCGAAGCGCGGAACTTGAAGCAGCGCTGCGGCAACTCGTCGGCGAGACGCCGTTGCCTTTGTCGCGCCTGCTGATACTGGAGAAGGAACTCAAGGCGTTGCGCGCCGACGTGAAGGACGCCAGCCTCGACGCTTGCGATGCCTTGCTCGAACAGGCACGCACGCACCTGCAACAGGAAACCCTGGCTCTGCGTGACTGGCAATTGCGTCAGACCGACGCCACCGCGCTGTTGTCGGAATGCAATGAATGCGAGTTCGCCGACAACGAAGCGCTGGAAATCCTGCGCGGAAAATTCGACGCCCTCGCCCGGACCATGGCGGCATTCCCCGCCTGGCTGACGGAACCGCAAGGTGACAGCAAACTGGCGGCCATCGAGGCGCGTCTGGCCGAACTGTCCGCCGATACCGACAAGGCCCGCGCCTGCGCGGATTTCCTCGCCGCTTCCGGACTGGATGCGGTATCCGACCCGGAATCCTTGTTGAATCTCTCGGCGGCATGGAGCGCGCTGCCGAAACCGGCGCATGCTGCCACGCGCACCGGACTGGAAGCGCAGTGGCAGAACTTGCGCCGCCCGCCTCCGGCAGCAGCCCCTGTGGTCAATCCGGCGCCCGCCGACGTGACCCAGGAGTCGGCGGATGCAGTGGCGGACGAAGCCGCTAAAGCACCCAAAGCGCCGAAAGCGCCGCCGCGAAAAATTGATCAGGAAGCCATGCGCGCCCTGCTCGATCGCTTGGAACAACATCTGGAAGCGGGACATCTGGCGGATGCGGAGGCAACCTGCAAGGAAATTGATACGCTGACTGCGGGCGCGCAGGCGCCGGGCGGACTCGATGCGCGTATGCAACTGGCGCTTGCAGCGCTGGGCGAACTGCGCGGCTGGGCGCGCTGGAGCACGACGCAGGCGCGCGACCGCCTGGTGGCTGCGGCGGAAGAACTTGCCGTCGGCGAGCACGACATCGACAAACTGGCAGCCGAAGTCCCTGCCTTGCGCGAAGAATGGAAGCGGCTGAACGCGACCGGCCCGTCCAGCAAGAGCCAGTGGGAAAGTTTCGACGCTGCTCTGGAGAAAGCCTTTGCACCGGTTACCGCGCGGCGCGCCGAGGAAGCCGGCCGCCAGGCGGAAGCCTGCGCTGCGCGCGAAGCCCTGTGCGCCGAATGGGAAGCCTGGCTGGAAAGCATGCCCTGGCAGCATGCCGACTATCTGGTGATCGAGGTGCGTCGCCAGGAAATCATCCAGCAGTGGCGCGCTGCGCCGCCGCTCAGCTTCCGCGACGAGCGTATCCTGCGCAAGCGTTTCGACAGCCTGATCGCCGCGATCGACGCGCGCCTGGACGTGGCGCGCGCCACGGAAATCGAACGCCGCGAGCAGATCATCGCCGCCGCCGAGGCCGTGCTCGGCAAACCGGATTCGGCGCAAGCCACAACAGAAATCAAGGCATTGCAGCAAAGCTGGCGCGACCAGGCGAGTCCGCTGCGTCTGAAGCGCGGCGACGAGCAGAAGCTTTGGCAGCGTTTCCGCGCCGCCTGCGATGCGGTATTTGCCCGCCGCGATGCGCTGCGTGCCGAGCAGGCCGCCCAGCGCGCTGAAAAGGTGGCGCAGCGGGATGAACAGCGCCAGGTCAGACAAGCCTGTCTTGACGCCTTCGCCGCATCGCTGGAGACGCTTGAAACAAAAGATGTCAAAGCCGCACTGGACGCCTTCCGCAAGGAATGGGGCGAACTGCGCGGTGGCGCACGTGAAGCCGCCGACGCACTCGATACGCGTGCACGCGAGTTGCAGCAGCAAGCCAACCTGCGCCTGGCCGATGTGCGCCGGCAGAAGGTGCGCGGCCGCTACGAAACGATCGCACGCAAGGCCGAACTCGCAATGAGCGTGGAAACAGCGGCGCTCGCCGGTGACCCCGCCGCCGCCGCCGATGCCGCGCGCCTGGCCTGGACGCATTTGCCGCGCCTGCCGGCGCCGGTTGAAAGCCCGCTTGCGCAGCGTCTGACCGCAGCATTCGATGCCAATGCCGAAAGCCTGTCGATAGGTGCCGCCAGACGTGAAGAAATGCTGCTCGACATGGAAATCGTGCTCGATCTGGCTTCACCCGAATCCCGCGCCGAGCAGCGGCGCGCGCGCCAGATCGCCCGCCTGCAAAAGCGTTCCGACAAGCCGGCGCCGGTCGAAGCGGAAAGTCTGCTGACGGGCTGGTATGCAACGGCAGCCTCCGCCGATCCGGAAGCCGATGCGCGCATCCAGCGCGTGGTGGACAAGCTGGTCGATATCGCGCTGACCGCATGAACCGGATCGAACTTCGCGGCGAGGCCAGACGCACTTTCACGGAGCCGCCGAAAGGCGTTTTCACGGTCATCACGGGCGGTATCGAGCACCCGGTCATCGCCGTACACGACGTCTCGTCCTCCGGCATCCGCGTGCAGGTCTCGCAGGCGCTGGGCGTGGCAACGCATGTCAGCGTGCATTACCGCCACGACCGGCTCGACCTGAATCTGAACGGCATCACCTGCTGGGAAATGCCGGTGGATGGAGAGGTCGGCGCGTCGCGCATGGTCGGTATCGACCTGTTGACACCCACCGTGCTGTTCACCCTGCTTTAGGGATCGGCAGCAATAACCTGAACGCACTGACCGCCGCGACTTCATGCGGTCGCGCGGGTAAAATCGCCGCCTTTCGTCCTACCGCCCAGATCATGGTCCGCACCCGTTTCGCCCCCTCTCCCACCGGCTATCTGCATATCGGCGGCGCGCGCACCGCGCTGTTTTCCTGGGCTTACGCCCGCAAGATGGGCGGCGAATTCATTCTGCGCATCGAGGACACCGACCAGGAACGCTCCACCAAGGCTTCCGTGCAGGCCATTCTTGACGGCATGGCCTGGCTCGGCCTCGACTGGGACGAGGGTCCGTATTACCAGATGCAGCGCATGGAGCGGTACAAGGAAGTGGTCGATCAACTGCTGGAGGAAGGCCACGCCTATTATTGCTATGCCAGCAAGGAAGAACTCGACGTCATGCGCGAAGCGCAGAAGGCGCGCGGCGACAAACCGCGTTACGACGGACGCTGGCGGCCGGAAGCCGGAAAAACCTTGCCGGAGCCGCCGCATGGTGTCACTCCGGTGATCCGCTTCAGGACGCCGCAGGACGGGGTGGTCACCTTCAACGACATGATCAAGGGGCCGATTTCGGTCGCCAACAGCGAACTCGACGATCTGGTCATCGTTCGCGGCGACGGCGTGCCGACCTACAACTTCGGCGTTATCGTGGACGACTGGGACATGCGCATCAGCCACGTCATCCGAGGCGACGACCATGTCAACAACACGCCGCGCCAGATCAACATCCTGCTTGCGCTGGGCGCGCCGATTCCAACCTATGCGCATGTGCCGATGATCCTCGGCAATGACGGCGAGCGTCTGTCGAAGCGGCATGGCGCGGTGTCGGTGCTGCAATACCGCGAGGAAGGCTTTCTGCCGGAGGCGCTGCTCAACTACCTGGCACGGCTGGGCTGGGGCCACGGCGACGACGAGAAATTCGGCCTCGCCCAGTTCGTCGAGTGGTTCGACGTCGGCCACGTCAGCCATTCCGCCGCGCGTTTCGACGCCAGCAAGCTGGCCTGGCTGAACCAGCAATATCTGAAGGATGCCGACAACGCCCGACTGGGCGAACTGGCGCAACCCTTCCTGCGCGCCCAAGGCATTGACAACGCGACCGGCGACCGCCTCGCCGGTCTGGTCGGCCTGGTCAAGGAGCGGGTCAATACCGTTACCGAAATGGCCGATGGCCTGCATATTTATTACAAGCAAAACATCGCCAGCGCCGACGACCTTCGCGCCAAACTGCCCAGGGCCGCGCTGCCTGCGTTCGAGAAGTTGCAGCAGGACTTCGCCGATGTCGCCTGGGAAGCGCCCGCGCTGAGCCAGTTGCTGAAAGACACCGCGCAAGCCTTCGGCCTCAAGATGGGCCAGATCGGCATGCCGCTGCGGCTGATCCTGTTCGGCACCGCACAAACCCCCGCCATCGACCAGGTACTCTCCCTGCTCGGACGTGAAGAAACCCTGCGCCGCTTCAATGCCGCCTGGCCGCACGTCCTTGCCGTGGTGGAGTAAACCCGCGCCCGTTAGAATCCGGCCCCGCTGCTATCAAACACGCGTCTTTTCATGCCTCAGAAAATGCAACTCATCGGTTCGCTGACCAGCCCTTTCGTGCGCAAGGTGCGCATCGTCGCAGCGGAGAAATTTATCGATTACGAACTGGTGGTCGATGTGCCCTGGGACGAAAACACCCGCGTTCCCGCATACAACCCGCTCGGCAAGGTGCCGGTCTGGGTGCTGGAAGATGGCAAGACACTGTTTGATTCGCGCGTCATCGTCGAATACCTGGAGCATGTCAGCCCGGTCGGCCACCTTCTGCCCAAGGACGCGCGTCCGCGCATTGCCGTGAAGCGCTGGGAAGCCCTCGCCGATGGCGTCTGCGATGCCGCTGCGCTGATCTTTCTCGAACGCAAGCGGCCGAAGGACAAACAGGATCCGGAATGGATCGAACGCCAGATGGCGAAAGTCCAGGCCGGACTGAAAATGATGAGCGACGACATCGGCAACCAGACCTGGTGTACCGGCGAGTTCTTCTGCCTGGCCGATATCGCCATCGGCTGCGCGCTCGGCTATCTGGAATTCCGCTTTCCCGAGATCGACTGGCGCCGCACCCACCCCAATCTGTCCGAACTGTTCGATCGCATGATGCAACGCCCGGCGTTCAAGGAAACCGCGCCGGTGGCGTGAGACGCGGTTCGCGCTTAGGAACGGAAGTACAAATGTAGGATGGGTCAAGCGCAGCGGACCCATCGAAACGTGACAATGATGGGTCCGCTGCGCTTGACCCATCCTACGGTTCTTGGGCGAGAGAAACAGGATTCGCGGCACACCCGCCGGCATTCCTTCCCGAATTGTCCATAATCAGGTCATGCCGACCGATCAACTCGCCACGCTCTATCCTTTCCTGACCAGCCTCGCCATCGGCCTGCTGATCGGCCTGGAACGCGAGCGTTCGCCGGCCGCGCGCGCCGGCTTGCGCACCTTCTCGCTGGTCGCGCTGGCCGGTACGCTGGGCGCGCTGCTGTCCGAAAAAACCGGTGCGCCCTGGGTGCTGGGGGCCGGGCTGATGGTCATGGGCGGCATGATGGTGGCGACCTATTTCAAGGACACCGACGCGGCAGACCCCGGCACCACCACGGTCGCCGCCGTCGTGGTCTGCTATGCGCTGGGCGCACTGGTCTGGTTCGATCTGGAGCAACTCGCCGTCACGCTGGCCATCCTGACTACCGCGCTGCTCTACTTCAAACCCGAATTGCGCGATGTCACGCACAGCCTGACCCGGCTGGATCTGGTTTCCATCCTGCAATTCGCGGTGCTTTCGTTCGTCATCCTGCCCATTCTGCCGAATCAGGACTACGGCCCTTACCACGCGCTCAATCCCTACCAGATCTGGTGGATGGTGGTGCTTATCTCCGGCCTGTCTCTGGCCGGATATGCCGCCCTGCGCGTCGCCGGCCAGCGCCACGGCACGCTGCTCACCGGGCTGTTCGGCGGCATCGCGTCGAGCACCGCGACGACGCTGGCGTTCTCACGGCATGGCCGCGACTCGCCGCAACTGGTCAACATGGCGGCGCTGGTCATCCTGCTCGCCAACTGGGTGTTGTTGATCCGCCTGTCGCTGCTGGTGGCGGTTCTGGCGCCCGCCCTCCTGCGGCCGCTGCTGACCATGCTGGGCGGCGGCGCGCTGGCCGGCCTGGTCGTGCTTTATCTATCCTGGCGGCGGCTCGATAGCCAGAGCAACGCACCGAAACTGGAGATGAAAAACCCGACCGAAATTCGCGCCGCGCTCAGTTTCGGCCTGCTTTACGCGGTCGTCCTGTTTGCCGCCGCCTGGCTCTCCGATCTGGTCGGCAGTCAGGGCGTCTATGCCGTTGCACTGGTTTCCGGCCTCACCGATGTTGATGCCATCACGCTGTCTAGCCTGCGCCTGTTCAACCTGGGCAATCTGCGCATCGACCAGACCGCCAACGCCATCCTGCTCGCCATCCTGGCCAATATTGCATTCAAAAGCGGCCTGGCCAGCGTCATCGGCGGCGCCGCGCTGGCGCGCCATGTCCTGCCTGGCATGGCGGCGGTGGCAGGCGGCCTGGTACTGGGCTGGCTGGCGGTCTAGCTACCTGGCTCACCCCGATAGCGCCTGGCATCGATCCCCAGCCTGCGGATTTTCGAGCGCAGCGTGTGCGGATTGAGGTTGAGCAGGCGCGCTGCGCCGAAGGGGCCTTCGACACGGCCATGGCATTGCCTGAGCGCGGCTTCGATGTGGCCGCGAATCGCGTCTTCCAGGTGGCTCGCGGCGGGGCTCGGGGCAGGTTTCGCGACAGCCACTGCCAATGGCGGCGACACCCCCAGCGCGCGCGCCACTTCCAGCCGCCGGCCGTCACCAAGGATGGCTGCGCGTTCGATCACCGAAGCCAGTTCGCGGATATTGCCGGGCCAGGCATAAGCCGTCAGCAAGGCCAGGTCGGCAGCGTCCGGCATACGCGGCGGCAGGCCCAGGCGTTCAGCGGCGCGCAGCGAAAAATGCGCCGCCAGCGCAGGGATGTCCTGCAAGCGCTCGCGCAACGGCGGCAGCGGTATCGGAAACACCGCGATGCGAAACCAGAGGTCTTCGCGGAAAGCGCCATCGCGCACGGCCTGACGCAGGTCGCGATTGGTGGCGGCAACCAGACGGACATCGACATTGAATCCGCGCTCGCCACCTACGCGCTGAAAACTGCCGTCCTGCAACACGCGCAGCAAACGCACCTGTGCGGCCAGCGGCAGTTCACCAATTTCATCCAGGAAAAGCGTGCCGCCATCGGCGCGCTCGAACCAGCCCTTGCGGGTGCCGACTGCGCCGGTAAAGCTGCCGCGTTCATGGCCGAACAGTTCCGAGTCAATTAGTTCGGGCGGAATCGCGCCGCAGTTGACGCGCAGAATCGGGCCGTTGGCGCGGCGCGAATGCGCATGCACCGCGCGCGCGACGACTTCCTTCCCGGTGCCGGTTTCACCCAGGATCAACACCGGCGCATCGGCGCGCGCAACCTGGCGTACCGCCGCCATCACCTCGCGCAGGCCGTCATCGGCGCCGACGATGGCTTCATTCAGCCCGGCCCGCTTGAAGCGGAAAGCCTTGCGCTCCTCGCCCAGGCGCATCAGCAGCTGGCGCGCACCGGAGCCGAGTGAATTGCCGAGTTCGACCAGAAAATCATCAATGCCCGCCTCGTCGCCGCCGCACTGTGCCGCCAGTTCTTCCAGCTTGCTCATGGCATCGGAATTCTGTTTTATTTCACTGATTTTCATCGCATTAAATGGTTTTTCCGTTTAATGACCCAGTCTAGTTCAGAACTCACGCACGTACAGGCTCGAAATCGTCTGGCACGGCTTATGCAAGACAGATGCATCCCAACCCGCAAGGAGTCCGTCATGCCTGCCCTGTCGTCACGCGCCCTGTCGTTCAGCGCTCTGCCCCCGCTCTCCAGCCGACGCACCCGTTTGTGGCTGGTGCTGGTAAGCGGGGTAGTCGGTTTGCTGCTTACGCTGCACTTCCTGCCCGGCTGGAATGTCTCCGCGCAAGCGACTTTGGGCCTGCCCACCTTTACCGTGCTGGCCATCTTCCTTGCCGCACTGGCCTGCGAGTACATGGATTCCAGCCTCGGCATGGGCTACGGCACAACGCTGACGCCGGTGCTGTTGCTGGCCGGCTTCGAGCCGCTGCAAATCGTGCCGGCCATTCTGTTGAGCGAACTGATGACCGGACTCGCCGCCGGCATGCTGCATCAGCGCGACGGCAACGTCGATTTCCTGCGCGATGCGCGCGCCCGCAAAACCACCCTGCTGCTCGGCAGCCTGTCCGGCGTCGGCGCGTTGCTGGCGGTATGGCTGGCGGTCAGCATCTCCAAATTCTGGCTCGGCCTGTTCATCACCGCGATCATCCTGGCGATGGGCGTGATCATTCTGCTGACCCGCAATCGTCAGGTCGCCTACCGGGCCGGCGGCATCGTCGCGGTCGGCGCCGTGGCGGCGTTCAACAAGGGCCTGTCCGGCGGCGGTTATGGTCCGCTGGTCACCGCCGGCCAGGTAGTCTCCGGCCTGCCCGCCAAGCACGCGGTCGCGGTCACCTCGGTGGCGGAATCGCTGACCTGCCTGATCGGCGTCCTCGGCTACCTCGCCATGGGCAAGAGCATCGCCTGGGAACTGGCCATGCCGCTGGCGCTGGGTGCACTGTTGTCGGTACCGATGGCAACCCTGACCGTGCGCCGCTCGACCGAAGCCGGCCTGCGCGGCGTGGTCGGCGTAGTCACCCTGATTCTGGGCGCAGTGGCGCTGCTGAAGCTGCTTTGAGCGGGTACTTCGAGGGTTTTAGTCGAGGATTTTCGTTTAGCGTTCGGATCAGTTCATGACCTGATTCAGCCAGAGCGGCGGCTTGGTTCTGCTTCAGCACTGTATTGACCGGCAATCCTGCTGAAGGAGGGAGCGGCAGCTTTTCTGTCGAACTTCGGCCGCTTCAAGCCTGAAGCGGCCGAAGTTCGCTTTCAGGTTGCCGAAACCGGTCAAGTGATCTGGATGAAGCTGAGCCAGTGCAGCCGACAGCCACTAAACTTCGGTTACCGTTCCATCATGGAGTATCCGGTGATCGACATGAAAACCATCCAGGCCGCCGCCGACCGACTCGCCGCCGCCGCCAGTTCGCCCAGCCGAATCATTCTGTTTGGCTCATACGGGCGCGGTACGGCGGCAGAGGATTCAGATCTCGATCTGATGGTGATCGAACAGGAAATCACCGACCGGGCAACCGAGTACCTCCGCCTGCGCGCAGCGCTGGGCCGTGTGGCCCCAGGCACCGGCGTCGATCTCCTGATCTATCCACTGGATGAATTCGAGCGGCGCAGCCAGGTTCCCGGAACCTTGCACTACGAGGTGCGTCTGGAAGGAAAAGTGCTTCATGACGCCCTTCATTGATGAGGCACAGCGTCTGCTGAGGCTAGCCGAACGCGACTACGAGACCTTTTCCATTCTCCGCGCGCACCCCCACGCCAAGCTTGCCCCCACTTGCTTCCATGCCCAGCAGGCCGTGGAAAAGGCGATGAAGGCGACCCTCGTGGCCGGTCAGGTTCACTTTCGCTACACCCATGATCTTGAAGAACTCTGGAATCTGCTGGCCGACGCGGGTATGCCGCCACCTCAAGGCATCGAAGCGCTGCGTTGTCTCAGCCCCTTCGCCGTGGAGTTGCGCTATGACGATCAGGAATACCGTTGCTGACGCGCGAGGAAGCGGAAGACATCACCTCAAGCGTCCTGGGCTGGGCAACAAAACTCGTTATGCAGGCAGCGCAATGACCATCGTCGAGTCCCGCGTCGAAGAACTCCGGCTAATCTGCCTGAATACCTACCAGGTCGGCAGACTACGAATCGAGGAGGATTACAACAATGAGGTAAAGGAACTCGCCGGGGGAAACAGTGACCGACAGATTCTGGAACTGGTTCAAAACGGCGCGGATGCCATCGTCGAAGGCCATGAACAACCTGGGGTCTTGCGGCAAGAAGCTCGGATCGAAGTCACCTTGAGTGGCCGTTATCTCTATGCGGCGAACCAAAGGAAAATCCAGCAGATACCCCACTGCCACATGCAACGTAATGACATACAGAATGTCTGGTAAGGCTGTTTAATTTGCCGAAGGACAATGGGCTTCGACGGGATGATCGAAACCAACCGCATTAAACAACCGTCAATCCGGACACCTCCGTATAATCCGCCGCTTCCGCGCGCTTCACCAATCGACGTGCGGCTTCTTTCTTCCGATCATTCCGATCACTTATTCGTCTGCCTCGATTGGTGCCGCCTTATGCGTGGCAGGCCGTCGCAGGAGCTGTAACCCCCTATGTCATCCCCCATTAATAGCGCTGGCACCACCGTGTCCGCCGATCCCGCTGTCGCCCTTGCTGTCGGCGTCAAATTCACCGATCTCGGTCTGTCCGAGCCCTTGCTGCGCGCCGTCGCCGAGACCGGCTACACCATTCCGACGCCGATTCAGGCGCAGGCCATTCCGCAAGTCTTGAAAGGCGGCGATCTGCTCGCCGCCGCCCAGACTGGCACCGGCAAGACCGCCGGCTTCACGTTGCCTATCCTGCATCGGCTGACCACCACGCAGGCCGCCGTCGCCAAGCCCGGCCGGCCGCGTTGTCTGATTCTGGTGCCAACGCGCGAACTCGCGGCGCAGGTTGAAGAGTCCGTGCGCACCTACGGCAAGCACGTCACGATCAAGTCGATGGTCATGTTCGGCGGCGTCAACATCAACCCGCAGTACACCGCGTTGCGCGGCAAGGTCGATATCCTGGTGGCGACACCTGGTCGTTTGCTCGATCACGTCGGCCAGCGCACGGTGGACCTGTCCGGCGTTGAAATCCTGGTGCTGGACGAGGCCGACCGCATGCTCGACATGGGCTTCATCCGCGACATCAAGAAAGTCATCGCGCTGATTCCGAAACAGCGTCAGACCCTGCTGTTCTCGGCGACCTTCTCCGACGAGATCAAGCTGCTCGCCAACGGCCTGCTGAACAACCCCGGCACGGTGGAAGTGGCGCGCCGCAATACCGCTTCCGAACTGGTCGAACAGTCGGTCCACATGGTGGCGCAAGCGCACAAGAAGGATCTGCTGTCGCACCTGATCAAGCATCACAACTGGCAGCAGGTACTGGTGTTCACGCGCACCAAGCACGGCGCCAACAAGCTGGCCGAAAAGCTGCTGAAGGACAACATCCCCGCCGCCGCGATCCACGGCAACAAGAGCCAGGCCGCGCGCACCCGCGCGCTGGCCGATTTCAAGAGCAGCAAGTTGCAGGTGCTGGTGGCGACCGATATCGCTGCGCGCGGGATCGACATCGACCAGTTGCCGCAAGTGGTCAACTTCGAACTGCCCAACGTGCCGGAAGACTATGTGCACCGCATCGGCCGCACCGGCCGCGCCGGCACCACGGGCGCCGCCGTGTCGCTGGTCGATCGCGAGGAACTCGGATTTCTGAAAGACATCGAGCGGCTGATCAAGCGCCAGATCGCCACCGTCGTGGTCGAAGGCTTTGTGCCGCCGCCGACGCCGGCAGGTCCGCTGAGCGGACGCGGCGACGATGACCGCCCGCCGCGCCAGCCCGGCCGGGGCGGTCAGAGTCGCGACCAGAATCGTGGTCAGCCGCGTTCCGGTGGCAAGCCCGGTCAGCCCGGCGGCCGCAGCGGCGGGTTTGCCGGTGCGAATGCCGGTTCCGGCGGGCCGAAGCCTGCTGCCGCCGGTCCGCGCAGCACCCCGCGCAATCCGCCCCGCCCCGCTGCCGCCACCGGCGCGCCGACGCCAAATCGGCGCGAGTCTCACAACGCCGCGCACAACACCTCTCAGCACACAGCGCGACCGCAAGCGGCATTGTTCAGCTCCAAGCCGATCAAGGGCGGCTAGCTAGACCAAAGTAATCCGACGCCGCGATGTTCATGCCCGCGCAGCAGGCCATGCCGCCGCCCGAACGCGCGGCATTCCAGGCCTGGCTGGCGGCGGATGCGAGCATCGGACCGCAGCGCGCCTACCACCTGGCGTGCCGTTTGCCGGAGCAGCTACGCCCTTTCGGTCGTGGCGCCACCGCCCTCGCCGACTGGGCGCTGGCGCACACGCTGTTCTGGCGCGGACGCTTCGAGGAGTCGCGCGCGCGACTGGCGGCGATCCGGCTTGAAGTGTTCACACCGGAAGCCGGCGCTGCCTTCAACCTCGATCTGCTGATTCCGGCGCAACTGAGCTGGGCGCTGGCCCTGCTGGGCGAGACGGCAGCCGCGCTGGAACAGGCCGATCACGCGCTGGAACAGGCGCAAGCGGACGCACAGCATGGCGCCATCGCCGGGGGTTATCTGGGCATGCTGCATTGCTTCCTCGATGCGCCCGAAGCGACGCTGGCCTGGGCCCGGCGGCTGCGTGCCGGCGTTGCCATCGGCCCCCAGGCGGGCCTCCTGCACACCGCGAATCTGCTCGAATACTGGGCGCTGTCGCGACTCGGCGAGTCCCCGGACGAGGCCGGCGCGCATGCCGCACTGGCCGCGTTGCGCCGCCACGGTTCGGCGCATGAAGCGCGCGCGTTCAGCCTCTATGCGCTCGGCCAGTTTCACCAATCGCCGCAGCATGCCGTCACCCAGCTCGACGCCGCGCTTGACCTGAATGCCCGCCACGGCCTGCATCACTGGGAAGCGCGCCTGCTGCACCTGAAGTCGCAAAGTCTCGATGCCGGCGGCCAACTGCACGCAGCCAGCCGTTTTCTCGCGCTGGCGCACGAAACCGCACAACGCCAGGGGGCGAAACTATTCCTCAAAGCCATCACGGGCATAGAATCGCGCACCCACGCTGACCCCGATATGGAATACGCGGCATGAAAATCATCATTCTCGGCGCCGGCCAGGTCGGTTCCAATCTGGCCGAACACCTGGTGCGCGAAGGCAACGACCTCACCGTGGTCGATCTCGACGCGGAGAAACTCTCCGCCCTGCAGGACCGCTTCGACCTGCGCACCGTTTGCGGCCAGGCCTCGCACCCGGCGATTCTGAAGGCGGCCGGCGCCGACGACGCCGACATGCTGGTGGCGGTGACGCTGAACGACGAGACCAACATGGTCGCCTGCAAGCTGGGCGGCACGCTGTTCAACATTCCGACCAAGATCGCGCGCATCCGCGCCATCGACTACATGAAGTATCCGCAGTTGTTCGGGCCGGAGCATTTCGGGGTTGACCACGTCATTGCGCCGGAACAGGAAATCACCGACTACCTGCGCAAGCTGATCGACTACCCGGAAGCGTTGCAGGTCGTCGATTTCGGCGCCGGCCGCGCCCGGCTGGTGGCGATGAAGGCACGTGCCGGCGGCCCGCTGGTCGGACACGAGTTGCGCGATCTGCAAAAGCACCTGCCCGGCCTCGATGCTCGCGTCGCCGCCATCTTCCGGCGCGACCGAACATTGATCCCGGAAGGCCGCACGGTGATCCAGGATCGCGACGAAATCTTCTTCATCGCCGCCACCGAGAACATCCGCGCGGTAATGAAAGAGATGCGCCGAGGCGACAAGAGCGTGCGGCGGGTGATGATCGCCGGCGGCGGCAACATTGGCCAGCGCCTGGCCAAGAGCCTGGAGCCGGATTACGAGGTCAAGATCATCGACCGCAACAAGAAGAATACCCAGCGGCTGGCCAGCATCCTGCACAACACCCTGGTGCTCACCGGCGACGCGACCGACGAAGATCTGTTGCTGGAAGAAAACATCGAGGACATGGATGTGTTCTGCGCGCTGACCAACGACGACGAGGACAACATCATGTCCTCGCTGCTGGCCAAGCGGCTGGGCGCGAAGAAGGTCATCGCGCTGATCAACCGTTCCACCTATGTCGATCTGCTGCAAGGCGGCGAGATCGACATCGCACTGTCCCCCGCCCAGGCCACCATCGGCCCGTTGCTGACCCATATCCGGCGCGGCCACATGGCGGTAGTGCATTCGCTGCGGCGCGGCGCGGCGGAAGCGCTGGAGGCCGTGGTGCATGGCGACGCAAAGTCGTCCAAGCTGATCGGGCGGCGCATCGAGGAGGTCGATCTGCCGGAAGGTGTTTCCATCGGCGCCATCCTGCGCGGCGCCGAGGTGATCATCGCGCACCATGACAGCGTGATTCAGGCGGATGACCACCTGATCCTGTTCGTGCCCAACAAGCGACTGATCCCGAAGGTGGAAAAGCTGTTCCAGGTCGGCCTCGGCTTCTTCTGACATTCGCCATGCTGCGCCGATTTTTCCCCATCCTGCATGTGCTGGGCCTGATCGTGCTGGTATTCGGGTTGTCCATGCTGGCGCCGCTGCTGCTGTCCGAACTGACCCAGGACGGTGCCCAGCGCGCGTATGACTTCGCCACCCTGATCACGGTCGGCTCCGGCCTGCTGATGTGGCTGTCCGGCCGCCATTGGCGGCGCGAATTGAAAACGCGCGACGGCATCCTGCTGGTGGTGCTGACCTGGACTCTGCTGCCCGCCTTCGCCGCACTGCCGCTGCTGATCCACATGCCCGATCTGGCCCTGGCCGACGCCTATTTCGAGGCCATGTCCGGTCTCACCGCCACCGGCGCCACCGTTCTCTCCGGTCTTGATGACCTGCCCCAGTCAATCAATCTTTGGCGCGCGCAACTGCATTGGGTCGGCGGCCTCGGCGTCATCGTGCTGGTCACGGCGGTGCTGCCGCTGCTGGGCGTCGGCGGCCGCCAGATGTTCAAGGCGGAAACCCCGACGCCGATGAAGGACCAGAAACTGACACCGCGCATGGCGGAAACCGCCAAGGGCCTCTGGGTGGTGTACGTCATTCTGACCACGATCTGCATCGGCGTGCTGTGGGCGCTCGGCATGTCGTTTTTCGATGCCGTGGTGCATGCCTTCTCGGTCATGGGACTGGGCGGTTTTTCCTCGCACGACGCCAGCCTTGGGCACTTCGATTCGCTGCAACTTGAAATTGCCGTCGGCATCTTCGCGCTGGTCGCCGGCGTCAACTTCGCCACCCATTTCGCCTTCCTGCGCGGCCGTCACTTCAGTTATTACTGGAACGATCCGGAGCTGCGCTGGTTTCTCGGCTTCGTGCTGACCAGCGGCGTCGTGCTGGCACTGCTGCTGTGGCAGCGCGATGTCTTTCTGGATTTTCCCAGCGCCTTGCGTTATGCGGTGTTCAACACCATTTCTGTCGCCACCACGTTGGGCTTCGCCACCACCGATTACGGCCAGTGGCCGTTCTTCGCCGGCCTGTGGATGATGTTTCTGTGCAGCTTCGCGACCGGAGCAGGCTCCACCGGCGGCGGCATCAAGATGATGCGCGCCATCCTGCTGTACAAGCAGGTCTATCGCGAACTCAGAAAGCTGATCCACCCCAACGCGGTGATCCCGCTGCGCCTGGGCCTCGAAATGGTGCCGAACAAGGTGGTTTACGCCGTGCTGGCCTTCCTGTTCATCTACGTCGCGTCCATCGTCTCGCTGTCTTTCGTGCTGTCGTTTACCGGCCTTGATGTGCTGACCTCGTTTTCCGCCATCGTCGCCTGCATCAACAACACCGGTCCCGGACTCGGCCAGGTCGGCCCGGCCACCACCTATGCCGTGTTCAACGACTTCCAGACCACCGTATGCACCTTCGCCATGCTGCTCGGGCGGCTGGAACTGTTCACCTTGCTGGTAGTGCTGACACCGGCGTTCTGGCGCAAGTAAGTCGATGGCAATCCGGTTGCGATTGTTCGACCGCCTGTTTCCGATCCTGCATGTGCTGGGCATGGTCATTGCCGTGTTCGGCCTGTCCATGCTGTTGCCGCTGGCGGTCTCCGAGTGGTCCGACGATGCCGCGCAAAGCGCTTATGACGAAGCGGTATTGATCACGCTGGGCTGCGGCATTCTGCTCTGGCTGGCCGGACGCCACTGGCGGCGCGAACTGAAGGCGCGCGACGGCATCCTGCTGGTGGTGCTGACCTGGCTGCTGACGCCGCTGTTCGCGGCGCTGCCGCTGATGCTGTTCATGCCCGACCTGAGTTTCACCGACGCCTATTTCGAAACCATGTCCGGCCTCACCACGACCGGCGCAACCGTTCTTTCCGGTCTCGACAAGCTGCCCGCCTCGATCAACATCTGGCGCGGCCAGTTGCACTGGCTGGGCGGCCTCGGCGTCATCGTGCTGGTGGTCGCGGTGCTGCCGCTGCTCGGCGTCGGCGGACGCCAGATGTACAAGGCGGAAACGCCTGGGCCGATGAAGGACGACAAGCTGACTCCGCGCATGGCGGAAACCGCCAAAGGGCTGTGGCAGGTCTATATCCAGCTCACCGTGCTTTGTTTCAGTCTGTACTGGGCATTCGGCATGACGCCATCGGACGCCTTGATTCACGCATTTTCGGTCATGGGCCTGGGCGGTTTTTCCTCGCATGACGCCAGCTTCGGTTTTTTCAAATCGCTGCCCCTGGAGTTGATCACCGAGGTTTTTGCGCTGCTTGCCGGCATGAATTTCGCCATGCACTTCATGGCGCTGCGCGGGCGCAGTCTGGCGCCCTATCGCAGCGACCCGGAAATACGCTGGTATCTGGCCTATCTGCTCGGCAGTTGTCTGGGGCTGGGCATCCTGCTCTGGGCGCAAGGCATCTATATCGACTTTCCAAGCGCGCTGCGCGACGCCACCTTCAGCGTCATTTCGATGGCTACCACCCTGGGGCTGTCGACCGCCGACTTCGGCGCCTGGACCTACTTTGCCGGGCTCTGGCTGCTGTTCCTGTGCAGCTTCTCAACCAGTGCCGGTTCCACTGGCGGCGGCATCAAGATGCTGCGCGCCGTGCTGCTGTACAAACAGGCCTACCGTGAACTGATCCATCTGATCCATCCGCACATACAGGCGCCGATTCGGCTTGGCGAGCAGATCGTGCCGAACAAGGTGATGTACTCGGTGCTGGCGTTCTTCTTCATGTACGTCGCTTCCATCGTCACGCTGAGTTTCGTGCTTTCGTTCACCGGGCTGGATGTGCTGACCGCGTTTTCCGCCATCGTCGCCTGCATCAACAACACCGGCCCCGGCCTCGGCCAGGTCGGCCCTTCCACCACCTATGCCGTGTTGACCGATTTCCAGACCTGGATCTGCACCTTTGCCATGCTGCTCGGCCGCCTGGAACTGTTCACCCTGCTGGTGGTGCTGACGCCGGCGTTCTGGCGCAAGTAGGGCGGCTCGCCTCAGACCGCGATTTCTTCCAGCGGAACCGGTTTGGCGATGCCGAAGCCCTGCGCGTAATCAACACCGATGCGTTCCAGTTCGTGCAGGATTTCTTCGCTTTCGACGAACTCGGCGATGGTCTTCATGCCCATGACCTGGCCGATGCGATTGATGGTTTCGACGAAGGCCCGGTCGATCGGGTCGCTGACGATATCGCGCACAAATGCGCCGTCGATCTTCAGGTAGTCCACCGGCAGGTTCTTCAGATAAGTGAAGGAGGACATGCCCGAGCCGAAATCATCCAGCGAGAAACGGAAGCCCCAGGTTTTCAGGTCGCGAATGAATCCCACGGCAAGTCCAAGATGGGTGATCGCGGCCGTTTCGGTGATTTCAAAGCAGACATGGCTGGCGTCGATCCTGTTTCTGACCAGTTCACGAGTAACAAAACCGGCGAACGCTTCATCCTGCAATGACAGGCCGGACAGATTGATGGCCAGGTGCAGGTGCGGTTGCCGCGCCAGAAAGTCGAAGGTATTGCTGACCACCCAGCGGTCCACTTCGCCCATCAACCCGTACCGCTCCGCCGCCGGGATGAACAGCGCCGGTGATTGCAGCAGGCCGTTTTCGCCACGCAGACGCAGCAGGACTTCGTAATGTTCAACCGCGCCGCCCTGGCTGCCGATCGCCCGAATCTCCTGGCCGAACAGCGTGAAACGATTTTCTTCCAGTGCGGCGCGGATGCCGCCGGCGACATGCAATTCCTTGTGGCGCCGCTCCATGTCGAGATCCTCGATGGCATGCACATGGATCCGGTTGCGGCCGTGCTCCTTGGCGGCATAGCAGGCCATATCGGCGGCGGCGGTGACCTCCGCGATGCTGCTGGTTGCCGCGTCGATCGGCGCAATGCCGATCGAGACGCCGACCTCGAAGCGTTTGTCCTGCCAGAGAAATTCGAAGTCGCGCACATGCTGTCGCAGTTTCTCGGCGATCACGCGCGCCTGTTCCAGCGGGCAGTTTTCCAGCAGCACGCCGAATTCGTCGCCGCCCAGACGCGCCAGCACATCCTCGCCGCGCACCAGTCCCTGCAGAAGCACCGAAAGGCGCTTGAGCAACTCGTCGCCGGCCAGGTGGCCGCAGGTGTCGTTGACGATCTTGAACTGATCGAGGTCGAGGAACAGCAGGGCATGCCGAACGCCCGGCCCCGGACAGGCCAGCAACGCTTGCAGGCGACGCTCGAATTCGCGCCGATTGGTCAGGCCGGTCAGACTGTCATGCGACAGTTGCCACGCCATTTCATGCGCCATCGCGCGTTGATCGGAGACATCGCGGAACACCATGACCACACCGGTCAACCGGCCGTCCTTGCCGCGAATCGGCGCGGCGGAATCCTCGATCGCCAGTTCGCCGCCGCCCTGTTTGAGCAGCACCGTATGCTGCGCCAGATTGACGGCTACGCCATGCTTGCGGCATTGATCCACCGGGTTGGCGACCATGTCGCCGGTATCTTCGTGGACCAGATGCAGCACTTCGCCAACCATACGGCCGCTCGCGGCGGCGTTGCTCCAGCCGGTCAGGCGTTCGGCAACCGGGTTGAAGAAAGTCACGCGCCCGTCGGCATCGGTGGTGACCACCGCATCCCCAATCGAGGCCAGCGTCACCTGGGCAAGTTCCTTTTCCGCATACAGCGCCTGCTCGGCGGCCATGCGCGCACTGATGTCGGCGCGAATCGCAATGTACTGTTCGGGACGACCGTCACTGCCCTTGAACGGAACGATGGTCGAAAGCACCCAGTAAAGATGCCCGGCCTTGGCGCGGTTGCAGATTTCGCCATGCCAGGTATTACCCCGCGCGATGGTGTGCCACATGCCCTGGAAGAACCCGGGCGGGTGCGTGCCTGAATTGAGCAGGCGATGATTCACGCCCAGCAACTCTTCGCGACTGTAGCCGGAAATGCTCACCAGTTTGTCGTTGGCATAGACGATGTTGCCGGCGGCATCGGCGATGCTGACGATGGCGTGCTCGTCCAGGGCGCTCTTGAAGCGAGTGAGTTCGAGTTCATGCCGGGTCAGGTCGTCAAGCATGCGGTTGAAGTCCAGACCCAGCTGGCCGACTTCATCGTCGCCCATCAAAGGCGCGCGACGCGCCAGACGACCATCGCTGACAGCGGCGGATACGCGGCGGATGGCATACAGCCTGGCGGTCAGGCGGCGCCCCATCCAGCTTGCCAGCAGCGCGCCGATCAAAATCGCGACCCCGGTATAAACCAGACCGTCTTGCGTCACCGCGTGCAGCCTCGCCGCAGTCTCGCCCTGGCCCAGACCGACCCGCGCCCAGCCGATGCCACGCCCGTTGGCCTTGACCGGCATTGCGACATCGACCAGGGCCTGGTTTTTCGACAGCAGCACCGTCCCTGCTTCGGTCGGCGCTGCAACCAGGGTCTGGACATCGTCGACGTAAAGGCCGACACGGCCGGGCTGGTTGTGCGCCATGACGCGCCCCTCGGCGTCGAGCAGCATGACAAACACGATGCCGGGGTAATCGTCCTGTGCATTGACCAGTTCCTGCATGCCGGCGACATCGTGCGTCAGCAGTCCGGATACCGCCGATACCGCGAGCGTCTGCGTCAACGTCTCGGCCTGCTCGGTCTGGCGCAACAACAGGAATTCACGCTGCCGCGTGGCCAGATCCCAGACAAACAGCGACATCATCACCGCATGTACTGCCGCCACGCCGAACACCAGCTGGCGTCGCACGCTGCCGAAGAAGAATCGTCTCAGGCTCATGCGCCGCCCATCAGTCTGGTGTACTTGTCCAGGAAAGCGCGGACCGGCGCGTAATCGGCATTGCCGGCAGCGCGGAAATGGTTGCCCTCCATGCCCATGCCGGCGAATACGCCGCGCCCTTCACGCGCGACATGCAATTGCTCCAGCGCCCTGAGCACCGCCGCCGTCCGCGCCTCGGGCGCGTCCAGGCGCGCCATGACCGCAAGACTGGGCAGCGCTTCGGTCTGCCAGATCGGCATGATCTGCGCCGCTTCCACCGGATGTGCGCGCTGAAACTGCCGCCAGGGCGGCGGCCAGGCACCCGCCGCCGCGACCTGGCCGCGCACCACGTTCATCAGCGAGGACTCCATCGAGCCGACGTAGCGTTCCCTGACATCGTGTCGCAAATCCAGACCATGCGTGGCCAGGAAATGGCGCGGCAGCATGGTCGCCGCCAACGCTGTCGGCGCCGGATAGCACACCGTCCTGCCCTTCAGATCGAGCGGTTGCCGGATGCGGCTATCGCGCCGGATGAAGATCAGGCCGCGAAAATCGTTGTCGTCGGCGAGTTTTGCGATGACCCGGTACCCCCAGTCCTGGGCAATCAAGGTCTGGTAGGGATTGGGCAGGGAAAATTCCATTTCGCGCGCCTGAAGCTTGGCCTCGAAATGCGCGTAGTTGTTCGAGGCTTCAAGTTCGAAACGCACATCGGTGATGAACCGATTCAGGTAGACCATCAATGGATCGAACACCTGATGCAGCTTCTGCGGGTTGTGCAGCGGATGCACGCCGAACCGCACCACGCCCTGCCCGGCCAGCGGCGATTGGGTCAGATATTGCGGCCCGCGCGCCGCCTCCTCCCTGCCGCAACCGGCCAGCCAGGCGACCGGCAGCAGACCGGAACGCAACAGCAGCCGGCGTTGCGGGTTCATAACACGGCTGCGATGGCGGCGAGCAGTTCCTCGCGCCGAATCGGTTTGCTGACGAAACCGTCCATCCCGGCGGCCAGACAAAGCTCGCGATCTTCCGCATAGGCATTGGCGGTCAGCGCAACGATGGGAATGCGGCCGCCGACGACTGCTTCATCGGCGCGAATTCGCCGCGTTGCTTCCACGCCGGACAGGCCGGGCATCTGCATATCCATCAATATCAGATCGAAGCGGCCGCCGGCCAGTGCTTGCAGCGCGGCTTCGCCATCTTCGGCAACGGTGACGTGATGACCGTCGCGCGCCAGCAAGGTGACTGCCAGTTTCTGATTGATCGGGTTGTCCTCGGCCAGCAGGATGGAGAGCGGAACGCCTGGCGCGGCGGGTTGTGCCACCTGATCGGGCTTGCTGCCGATCGGCTGGCGGGGTTCCTCGATGGGCAGCAGAAAATAGAACTCGCTGCCCTGTCCGAGTTCGCTGTTCAACCCCATCACCCCCCCCATCAGCCCGACCAGCCGGAAGGAGATCGAAAGTCCCAGTCCGGTACCGCCAAAACGACGGGTGATCGAACCGTCGGCCTGGGTAAAAGCCTGGAATACGGTGGACTGATGTTCCTTGGCGATCCCGATGCCGCTATCCCTGACGGCAAAACGGACCCCCTGCCCGACACGCTGGATATCCAGCGCAACCCCGCCGTGCTCGGTGAACTTGATGGCGTTGCCGAGCAGGTTGACCAGCACCTGCCTGATGCGCACCGGGTCAAGCAGCATTCGATCCGGTATCGCCGGATCGACCTGATGCGAGAAAGTCAGGCCCTTTTCCTGACAGCGATGCTGATTGAGCAGACTCAGTTCCGCCGCCATGACCCGGATATCAACGGGTTCCGGCTGCACATCGAGGTGCCCCGCTTCGATCTTGGAGAAGTCGAGTATGTCGTTGATGATGAACAGCAAGGAATTGGCCGAGGTGCGCGCCATGCCCAGGTAGTCGCGCTGCTCATCCGACAGCGACGTATCCAGCGTCAGTTCCAGCATGCCGAGAACCCCGTTCATCGGAGTGCGAATCTCATGGCTCATGTTGGCGAGGAATTCGCTCTTCGCGCGGCTCGCCGACTCGGCGGCGTTCTTGGCCTGAATCAGCGCCTCCTCGGCTGTTTTTCTGGCGCTGATGTCGGTATGCGTACCGACCATGCGGATTACGCAGCCAGCATCATCACGCACCGCCAGGCCACGCGTCAGCATCCACAGATAATGACCATCCCTGTGGCGAAAACGGAAGGTGGTTTCAAAATGGTCCGATTCGCTTTCCATATGGACATTGATGGCGGCCAGCGCGGCGGCCCGGTCGTCCGGATGCAGGCGGTCGGACCACTCGCTCAGGGCCGGTCCGATGTCATCCTCGCCATGGCCGATCATCGACTTCCAGCGTGGCGAGAAATACACCGTGCCATTGGCGACATCCCAGTCCCACAGCCCGTCATTGGCGCCGCGCATGGCCAGATCGAAGCGCTCCTCGCTTTTTGCCAGAGCCTTGCGGATGCGTTCGCGGTCGCGCGTCAGACCGGCAACCTGTTCGGCCAGAATCACGAGATCCGCGACATGGCCGCTTCCATCCTGGCCGCCATCCTTGCGCATCGCATCGAAAGCACGCTGCAACGCAGCCAGCGCCTGGGCGCTGGCAACCGCCTCGTCGCGCAATTTCTGATTGGCGCTGGAAAGCTCGTTCGAAGACAGTTCCAGGCTGCGCCGGATCAGCGCCAGGTCGCGATCCTGCTGGTCGTAGGTATCGGAAACCCGTTCCAGCAGGGTCGGCAGACTGAACAAGGCGCGCGACAGCTCGGCATCCGTGTCTGCCGCGCTGTCGGCCCAATCCTTCATTTTTTCGACAAAATGCGGCCACTGTTCGGCGCCCAGACCGAGCACGCGTTTCAGTTGGCGCTCCAGCATGCGGTGCATGCCCGCTCCTCAGTCCTTCTCTCTCAGATAGGTGATGGTCATGGTCTGGTTGTGCAGCTTGCAGTCCGTACTCTCGATGAACGGGCTGATTTCGCCGTTGGAATAAAAACCGGTGAGCTGACAGCCCTGGCCGAACACCGCGCCAACTGCCTCGACCTCCTCGTCGACCCGATCCCCCATCACCAGCTTGCGGCCAATGCATGACACCAGCAGCGCAAGCCCCTGACCATCGGCTTCAAGCATGTCCCGCGCCGCTTCCGCCGCCGCCTCGGCGCCATCGACCAGCGCCTCGGTTGACGCGTGCATCAGCTTGAGGAATCCATCCGGCGGGATATCACCCGCCAGCGTCAGGCTGCCGTCGCTTTCATCGACGCTCAGCAAGGTGCGAATCAGGCCGCTTTCCTGGCGGTCATCGGTCAGGATGGCGAACGGAAACAGCAAGCCGGAAGCGGGCAAGTCCTTGGCGTACTCGCCCAGGTAGCGCCGATAGATTTCCAGTGCCGGCTCGCCGTCCAGTTCAAACAGGACATTACCCTTCACCCTGGTCGCACGGCGGGCCGGGCCGAAGCTTTGCCAACCGCCGAAGGAACCATGCGCGAACTCGATCGCGGCTCCGTATAGACCAATGGCCAGCAGCATGCGGTCGGAAACCGTCTCGTCGAACAGCGTCCAGGTCTGCGTGAATGCGCCGTAGTCGCCGGCCAGGCCACCGGTGAGCGGGATGTCCCGGCCCAGCACTTCCACCACGCCTGCAATCAGATCGCTGCCATTCACCGCCACCCCTTGCGACAGCAGGATCACCGCCTTCAGGTCGGGGGCCTGCAATTGTTCGGCCAGGCGCCGGCCTGCTGCGGTTGAATCAGCCATGCCGGCAATATCGGTCGCAACCACCCGGAATGGCGTGCGCTCGAATCGAATCGCGCTGATGACCGCACTGTCCTCGCTCACGCCCTTGCTGGAAATCTCGCCGGCGGTTGAAACCGCAACTCTGCGCGCGGCCGGAAATGCCGCCGTCAGTTGCTCGGCAAAATCGGGCGCGGTGAAGAAGCGCGGCGCGGCAAATACCAGCACCAGATTCGGCTCGATTTCAGCCAATGGACGCAAAGTGGCCGCATCGACGTGGTTGACTACGGTTTGCCGTACGAACATATCGCCTCCTTGTTGATGTAAGCCGGCATATCGGCATGCGTAACGACAACTTGAGCACACCAATCCAGACAACACTCTTCCGAGTGACGGCCAGCTGTTTGATTTCTCTGGATTCCCACTTTCGCCGGAAAGAAGGAAGTGAATTTTTTCTGGAAACCTCAGTCAGCTGCGGCTTCATCTCAGGGAAGCCGAGTGGCCACTGGCGAGTGGCCGATTTCCCCATTCACCTATCGGATGAGGCGGCAAAGTTGCACGGGGCGCGGCTTGCGGGCCGACTCCACCACTGTGGCACAAGCAAGCGGTCGCGCCTGCGACGCCGACAACTGCCGGATTTGGACCTATTCAGCGCGTCCTTCGCGCGAGCAGATCGGGGCGAACCGATGCCGGCTAGGAATTTTCGTCACGGTGCTTGCACGTCGGCAATACATGACATGTGCGTTGACAGTGCGTCGAAAAACACTCTGTCACCTGACCCCAGAAAGGGGTATCCGGGGTCAACAGCTTCCGGACCCCGGCCTGAGCCGGGGGGCGCCTTTTCAGGCGTGGCGGGAAGTGACTTTCTTGCCGCGTCCGCGTACCCAGCCCAGACCGACAATGCCCAATCCAAGCAGAGCGAGGGAAGCGGGTTCCGGGACGGCTGCAAGCGGGGTGATCAGCACCGAAGAGCCGCCGGCCAGCACGGCCTGGTTGTGGGACCACTGCAGGTAACGGCCATTGATATCGGCATTGGCGTCGCGAATGCCGGCGGTGGCGGTGGCGCCGAGGGAGGCGTCGGGGTTGACCGAACTGCCGCCGGTGTCCATGTCGAGATAGCGGAATTCAATAGCGTTGGACGCTTCATACAGCACAACTTCGAAGCTGACCGGGCTGGAATTGCTGTTGCTCGCCGTGTCGAATTTCTTGGTGTCGCGCCATTCGACAACGAAACTTCGACTCCCCGCCACGCCGAATGATTGGTAGTACACGCCATCGGTGCCGGAAAAGGTGCTGGTCCAGTCGTCCCATGCCACTCCGATCAACGGCATGGTGCTGACATTCATGTGACCGCCGAGCGGTGTATTGATGTTGTCGGTCGTACTGGAGCCGAAGGTCAACATGCCGTTGGAGGTGATGTAGGCCTGGTTGTAAGTCTGGTTGAAAAACGAGAAGTTGAAGCCGAGGCCGATCGCCCCGGTGAACGCGTCATCATCATTTCCCAGGACGCGGGTAGCACCAGCAACCGGCGTCTTTGCCGGGGTACCGAGCTCTTGCCATTGGAAGGCGATGGCATCGGTAGCGGTGTATCCGCCGTTGCTGATCGTGGTCGCCAGCGCAGGCGACGAAAGCAGGCAAGCGGACAGGAATAACGCGGGGAAGGCGCGCGGCAATTCGGCATGGCGGGAAATGGCGTTCATTTCATGTGTCTTTCATTAAAAGAATTTGCAGTGCCCACAGCGTACAAGCCCGTCATATTCATGAGTACCCCCTGAACACGGGGGTATGGCCGCGCGAACCTGGACGATTTCCGCTCGTCGTCCGGGCGGCTTGTTGAACAAACCCGTATTCAGACGCCCCCGCATGCGCTGAAAATAGCCAACCTTGATTACCTGTATGCCCCACTCGGGGGGAAAACCCATGCCGCGCCTTAAACACTCTCGTTCCAGCCATGCCCTTGTTTTGTTCACCGCCATCGCGGTCAACCCGGTTCATGCCCAGGATCTGGCCGCGCCCGGCGCACTGGGCGCCGACATGCTGCCGCCGGGACGCGCGGCGATGCGTCTGGAAACGCGTGGCACCTGGGCGGACGAGGAGTTCAGTCCGGGTGGCGATCGGCGGCCGCTGGGTTCGCAATACGATGGCTTGAACCTGAGCGCAGCGGTGTTTCCCGCGCTGGCGTTGTTCGGCCCCGGCGCAACACTGGGCCGCACCGATTTTTCCGCCCGCATGCGCGGCGAGCAGACCCGCCTGACCGTGGGCTATGGCTTCAGCGCGGATGTCACCGCCGGCTTTCAGGTCGGTTATGGCGAATCCGTGAACCGGGTCAACGTCACTGTTCTGCCCGGCAACGTGCCGCCGGGAGTGGTTTCACCCGGCGCCACCACGCCAACCGAAGCGGTGCAGAACCTGCTGGTCAACCTGTATGGCTACAAACCCGTGCAATCGAGCACCTGGCACAGCGCGCTGGATCCGCTGATCGGCCTGCGCTGGCGCTTCGACAAGGGCGACAACCACGCCACCGTGTTCGCGCCCAGTCTGCGTTTCGGCGTCGCCAAGCAACCCGACCCGAACGATCTGATGCAGACCGTGCTGGGCGATGGCACCAACGACATCCTGCTCGGTGTGCTGCATACCCGGAAGCTGTCCGGCGGCTGGGACATGCTGTTGTCCGCCCAGTACACCGTGCAACTCGCCGACCACGTCACCGCGCGGGCGCGCTCGACGAACGAACTGCTGGTGCCGGCCAACCGACTGGAAAATCTGCGCCGCGACCGCACCGACCCGTTCGAACTCACCGCCGAATCCGGCTACACCAACGGCCCCTGGCGTTTTTCCGGACGTCTTGAGTACGCGCGCGGCGGCCGCGACAACTACACCTCGCCGCGCGGCCAGGATGTTTCCGGCCTGGAAGCGAATACCGACTTCAATTTTCTGCTCGGCTATGTCGGCGTGAGCTGGAACGGCATACCGGGCTATCTGCGCGGCGAAGGCACCGCGCCGGTGCTGCTTTCACTGGTAGCCGCGACCACGCTGTCGGCCAAGAATACCTTTGCGCCGGATAGCCTGTATCTGACCGCCACGCTGCCGTTCTAGCGTAGTAATCGGCTGAAAAGCCGAAGGGCGTGCCAGGGAAACTCGCGGGGCGCGCGCGGCGCACCCTACGGAATCAATGGCTTGCATTGTGTTTCTTGAGATGCCGGCAGCAGCAGTTGCACCCGACAGCCCCGATCGCCCCAGATCCACTCGATCTGCCCGCCCAACTGCGTCGCGCGCGCCCGCATGTTGCGCATGCCGCGCCCGGTCGCGCCGGGCTTGCCCAGCCCGTCGTCCTCGATGGAAATCCGATAGCTGCCTTCGGTAAAACACGCGCTCACCACCACGCTGCTGGCCTCGGCATGACGCAACACATTGGACAACGACTCGCGCAGTATCCGGCCCAGATTCAGCGCCTCGGCGGCAGTCATGACGCGCTCCGGCAGATCATCCGGCTGATTCCAGACCAGATGCAGTTTGGCCGCCATGCAGCGACCGACAATTTCGGCGCGCCAATCCGCCAACAAGTGCGACAGCGGTGCATCGACCTGGGCGGAACGTGACACCACATCGCGCAGATCCTGCAATGCGGATCGGACGATATCGGCATCCTGCGGCGTCTTGGCACGAATGGCGAGGGACAGCAATTTCGCGCCGATGTCGTCATGCAGGTCGCGAAATATCCGCTCGCGCTCCTCGGCCGCAACGGTTTCCCGCTCCAGCGCCGCGCGCCGCTGATAACTCTCGCTCAATGCCTTGGCGCTGGCCTCGACACGCAACTCCAGGTCGCGATTGAAACCTTCCGCCTGGGTCAAGGCATCGGCAAAGCGCCGGCCAAGATGGCCGGTGAGGAACAGCAACACCACGGGCACCGCCAGGTGCAGCGAGAAGAAATGGTATTTGAGGCGTATCCGGGCGACCTCGGCCCCGAACAGGTCGGCCGGCAGGCCGAGCAGCAGATCGTGCAGACTGGCCAGAACCAGCGCACCCAGCGCGATCCCGAGCAGATAGTGCTCACGCCATGCATGGCGCCGCCAGCGCCGGTATACCTGCCAGGTCACCCCGCACAGGATGAGAAAACCCAGGCTGTGATTGATGGCGTAAACGTAACCGGGCCAAAGTCCGGAAAACAGCATGAGGCCGGCCGCAAGCGCCAGGTAAGCGATCAACAGCCTTTCCAGGCGGCGATTGCGCTGCCCCAGATAATGCTGCACAAACATTGCCAGGCAGGCACCCCAGACATCCATCGCCATGTGGGAAATCGAGCGAAACAACGGGCCGGGCATGGGCGGGTCGCGCACCACCAGATAGGTCGAAAACAGCGCCCACATCAGGCAGGCGAGGCCAAACCACAAATATTGCGGGTCGTGCCGCCGCCGCCACCAGACGGCCAGAACCATGGAGGTGGCAATCACCAGCGTCAGCGTCAGGCCGCGCGCGAGATCCACCTGCAGCACCCGGCGCAACTCGTAGTCCGGCCGAAGTTCGGCAAGTGCGCCGATTTCGAACGGCGACAGAATCCCCCAGCCCGGATCGGACTTGAGCCGAATCAGCACCTCGTTGTCGCCAACCTTCCAATCGCCCAGCGGCAGGACAAACAGGAACGGCTTGTTCCAGTTGCGCGCAATCGGCTCGCTAAAGCGCCCGCCATCGCCAAGAAACTCATTGTTGAAATAGAACGCGGCATTCAGATTGAGCCACCAGACATAGATAGCCTGTGGCGCGGTCGGTATCGACTCGGCCCGGAAACGGAAGCGAAACCAGCCGCCGGTAGCGGCGA
Organism: Tepidiphilus sp. J10; assembly: GCA_945897955.1. Classification (GTDB taxonomy): domain Bacteria; phylum Pseudomonadota; class Gammaproteobacteria; order Burkholderiales; family Thiobacillaceae; genus PFJX01. Next base: position 28,941 of record CAMDGQ010000025.1, read on the forward strand.
TATCCGCCTGCTGCAAGGCATACGGCAAACGCACCGGATGCCAGCGCGAGTCATGCGCGGCGGGCGCTGTGGCGCTATCGGAAAGGATGAACTCGGCCTGCCAGACTTCATGCGCGGGTTGCGCAGAGGCGGGCAGGGCAAACAGGAGAAACAGCAGGATCAGAAAACGTCGCATGGACACCATTGTTCCGCATGCTTGCCCGGCCCGGTATCCCCGAAACGCGGGGTGGAAACAGGCAGCGGCAATGCCCGCCCGGCGCGCAGGCAGGCATTGTGGCGTGAGCGTCAGAAGTCGCGCGCCACCTTGAAGGCGTTCAGGACGATGTCGGCCGCGACCATGCGCGCGCCGTGGCCGAGCGCATCCAGGATGTCCTGGTCGCTCCAGCCCAGGCCGCGCAATGCATCGAGTTCGCCCGGCGTGACGCTGTTGGCGTCGCGCACGCTTTTCAGCACCCAGAGCAGCAGCGCCTTCTCCCGCTCGGGAAGATTCGCCTGGCCCGGATCGACCCTGGCGGCGGCGACCTGATCGGGCGTCCAGCCCAGCATGTTGATCAGCATGCCGGCGTTGAATTCGATGCAGTAGGCGCACTTCGTATCCATCGACACCAGCATGCGCATCGTTGCAAGCAAAGCGCCGGACAGCCGGGGATGCTGCATGTAATAGCCGATGAATTCGAACTGCTGCCTGAGCAGCAGCGGGCTGGCGCTCCAGACGCTGAGCGCGCCCGGCACACCGCTGAACGCGGCGCGCATCTGTTCGTAGAGGGCGGCCACTTCGCCGCTGGCGGAATCGGGTGAAACGGTCTCGATCAAGCTCATGGCGCTCTCCTCAGAAACGGTCGCGGATGACAACCTCGTCCAGCGCCAGCGGGCCGCTGCGCGGATACGGCGCCTGCGTCCCCTTGCCGACGGCGACGAACATCGCGATGGCATGGTCGGCAGGCAAATTGATCAGCTTGGCGACAGCATCAAAATCGAATCCATCCATCGGGCAGGTGTCGTAGCCCATTTCCTTCGCGGACAGCATCAGGCTCTGCGCGGCGATGCCGCAGGAACGCATGGCCTCGTCACGCTGCACCGTGTCGCGGCCACGGTAATACTGGTCGATCGCCGGCACCATGAAATCCCGCACCGGCTGCGCGGCCAGACGCCAGTAGCGTGATGGTTCCTTTTCCCAGGCCTTGAGATCGGCGGTCAGAATGACCAGCAACGAGGCGTCAGTCACCTGCGCCTGATTCCAGGCCACCTCGCGGATTTGCCGGCGCAGCGCCGGATCGGTCGGCAGCACGAAGCGCCAGTTCTGGATGTTGAACGCGGTGGGCGACAACATGGCCAGCCCAAGCAGACGTTCGATCTCGGCATCGGTCATCTTGTGATTGGCATCGAACGCCTTCACGGCGCGGCGGGACTCAATGGCTTCGGACACATTCATTGCGATTTCCTCTCTGTTGGTCATGCATACCGTTTGATATCACCTGATTGAACAAATCCGCCTCGGACAAGCCCTTCGCCACTCACGCATTCAATTTCACGCAAACCGGCACAGCGTCGAGGTCCGATCCTTTGGCGACAGGCATGATATCGAATCGTCATGCCGCATCGCGCAGGATTGACGCCAGGCGAAGTTGATGTTCGCTTCAAGGTCGAACGGATTACTGCCGTTAAGCATCGGGCTGTGACAAGGGCGAAAGCCATGCAAACCCGGTCGATTGCCCGCCGCGTAGCGGGTTCCGCCCGACAAGCCGGGCGGACTGACTCAACCAAACCATTCGAAAGGCAATCATGAAAAAAGCACTTCTTTACGGCGCCCTGATTGCGCTGGCCATCGGCTCCGCTCAGGCCAGCGAGAAGGACGATGCCATGAAGCTGGTCGGCGATGCCGCAGCAGCTGCGACCAAGGACAAGGCCGGGACGATAGGCGAGATCAGCAAGCCGGGCGGGCGTTACGTCAAGGGTGAGCTTTATGTCTTCGCCTACGACCTGAATGGCGTGATGGTGGCGCATCCGATCAACGCCAAGCTGATCGGCAAGAACCTGCTCGACGTGCCGGACGCCGACGGCAAATTGTTCCGCAAGGAGATCATCGGCGAGATCAATGCCGGTGGCTCCGCCAACGTCGACTACAAGTACAAGAATCCGAAGACCGGCAAGGTTGAAGAGAAGACCAGCTTCTGCAAGAAAGCGGCGGAACTGGCCATCTGCGCCGGTTATTACAAGTAGGCTCTGATCTCCGCAGGCAACGAGACCCGCCGGGGCAACCCGGCGGGGTTGGTCATGATTTCCTTTGGTTTCAAGAAAAGTCTGGTCGTGCTCGCGGCCATTGCGGGCCTGGGCCTGCTGCTATCGACCCTGGCCGGGCTCTGGCAGGCGCGCGACGCCGCCGGGGTGGCGGAACATATCTACCAGGTTCGCACCGCGCCGAGCATCGAACTGATGAAAGCGGTGGATGCGCTGCACCGCGCGCGCCAGACGATTCTGATCGCGCTGTCGGAGGAAAACGAGACGGTCGCGCAGGCGCACCTGAAAAACATGGCGGGCCTGGATGCGACGATGAATTCGGCGTTGCAGGCCTATGTCGCTGCAGCGCCGGACCAGAAGGAAGCGATTGGCCGGCTGAAAACGTTGATCGGCGAATACAACAAGGCGCGCGATCAGTCGGTGATGATGATTTCCGTCGGCGACGTGCCGAGCGCGCTGGAGAACATCAAGTCGAACGCCGGCCCGAAATTCGACAAGGTCGCGGCGGCCCTGTCCGATGTCATTCAAGCCCAGGCGCAACTGGCGCACGACGACTATGCCGGCGCCGCCGCTCGCCTGGGCATTCAGGGCAGCGTCCAGCTTGTGCTGGCCGTGCTGACCCTGGTCGGCATCGGCCTGGCGTTCTACCTGATCGGCAAGTCGATCATGCGCCAGCTCGGCGGCGAACCGGCCGACGCGGTGGTTGTCGCGCGCGCCATTGCCGAGGGCAAACTGGACAACGAGATCGCGCTGCCGAAGGGGGATGACAGCAGCCTGCTCGCCAACATGAGCAGCATGCAGTCGCAATTGCGCGAACGCATCACCGCCGAGCGACGCACCGCCGAAGAGAATCTGCGCATCCGCATCGCGCTCGACAACGTCAGCACCGGCGTGATGATCGCCGACTCCAGCCGGACCATCATCTATGCCAACCAGTCGGTGATGAACATCCTCAAAGGCGCGGAAGCGGATTTGCGCAGCCGCATCGCCGGATTCAGCCTGGACAAGGTGGTGGGATCGAACTTCGACACCTTCCACAGCAACCCGAGGCATCAGGCGCAAATGCTGGCAAGCCTGTCGCGGGCGCATACCGCGAATCTGGTCGTGGGCAAACACCACCTGACCGTCACCGCCAATCCGGTCAACAACGAAAAGGGCGAGCGCCTCGGCGTGGTGGCGGAATGGTTCGACCGCACTGCGGAAGTCCAGGTCGAACAGGAAGTCGGGGCCATCGTCCAGTCCGCGTCGATCGGCGCGCTCGACGCGCGCATCGACCTGACCGGCAAGGCAGGCTTCATCGCCAAACTGGGCGCCGACATCAACGCGCTGCTCGACAACACCCAGCGCGCGCTCGAGACCACCTCGTCGGTACTCAACGCACTCGCACACGGCGACCTGACCCGAACCATCGACGATGATTACCAGGGCACCTTCGGGCGCCTGCGTGACGACACCAACACAACGGTGGAACACCTGCGCACCGTGGTCGGCGGCATCCAGACCGCATCCGATGCCATCAACACCGCCGCCCGGGAAATCGCCGCCGGCAATCAGGATCTGGCCAATCGGACCGAGCAACAGGCGCTGTCTCTCGACCAGGCCGCCGAATCCATGGAGAAGCTCAACGCCACGGTCAAGCAGAACGCGGAGAACGCGCGCCAGGCCAATGCGCTCGCCAATCGCTCGAACAGCGTCGCCAGCCGGGGCGGCGAAATGGTGCAGCGAGTGGTTGCGACCATGAGCGCAATCCAGACCAGTTCGAAAAAGATCGCCGAAATCGTCGGCGTGATCGACAGCATCGCCTTCCAGACCAATATTCTGGCCCTGAATGCCGCCGTCGAGGCCGCGCGCGCGGGTGAGCAGGGACGCGGCTTCGCCGTCGTTGCCACCGAAGTGCGGCTGTTGGCCCAACGCAGCGCCACCGCCGCGAAGGAAATCAAGACCTTGATCGCAGAATCGGTCCACAAGGTCGAGGACGGCGCCCAACTGGTACAGCAGACCGGCAGCACGATGACCGAAGTGGTCGATTCGTTCCGGCAGGTTGCAACACTGGTTACCGACATCAGCGATGCCAGCCTGGATCAGGCCAGCGGCATCGAACAGGTGACCCGGGCAGTCGGCAAGATGGACGAAGTGACGCAGCAGAATGCGGCGCTGGTCGAACAGGCTGCGGCAGCGGCCAACAGCCTGGAAGACCAGACGCGGGAACTCGCCCGGTCGGTGGGCAATTTCAAGCTGGCCCAGTCTGCGTTGGCACCCGTCCAACGGGCGCCACGCAACCGCGCCGAACCGCCGCCGGCAACCAAGCCGGTTCGGCGCGAAATGCCTGCGCGCGTCGAAGCCCAGGACGAATGGCAGGAGTTCTGATCCAGTGCTGCGCCGGCAGTGCCTGATGCAGCCGAATCACGGCGCATAGCCGATCACCGCGATTTCTGGAGGATCAGTCAGGCCGGTCTAAAGTTAAAGCGAGCTTTCCGGAAATGAAGGGAGCACGCGATGAAACGAGCAAATTGGCGATTTATCCACGCCGCTGTTCTGACCACGGCTATCGGGTTGATAGCGGCATCCTCGGGCTTTGCCGCGCCGCCGGCGATGCAGAAGAAGGTGACCGAACAGGCGGGCTTTGTCCTTTATCTGCCTGCCGGCTGGCGGGCGGAGGAAGATAGAGAAGCGAATCTGCACAGGTTGCGCATCGGCGATGCCGGCGCCAGGGTCAAGGCGGCGCTGACGCTCGGCGCGGCGCAAGGCCTGGATATTCTGGAATTGTCGCGCCGGCAGATCGACCAGATCGCCGCGAGTTTTCCCGATCTCGCCGTCAGCAACGTGCGCATTGCCCCGCGCCGTGATCGGCTCGCCTTCGATGGCGCGTTCAGCGACGGCAAGGGCGGCCGCAGGGAAATGCGCGCCTGGCTGACATTGCGCGACGGCCGTTACCAGTACACCACCCTCTCCGCGCCGCAAGGCCAGCTTGAAGGCATCAAGCCGACGCTGCTGACAGTGCTGGCGAATGTGCGGGTGATCAAGCCGGCGGAGAATGACGGCGGCGGCGCGCCGCTTCCGGCGCTGCGGCCGCATCGGCTTTCGGATGGTTCCGCCAGCCTGCAAGTACCCGAGGGCTGGCGCGTGCAGGAACTCGGCAAGGGCCAGTTCATTGCCAGTGATCGCGCGGGCACGCCGAGTTTCATGGTGGCCAGCGCGGATGTGCTGACTCCGGCCATGGGCGTGCGCGTGCCCGGCGTGCCGATCTCGCCGTACCTGTCGCCCGACAAGGCCTGGCGTTTCCTCACCGGCGCGCAGGGACTGGCCAGCAACATGCGTTTCATCGAGGTGAACCCGCGCCCGGACATCGCCGCCCAGATCGCCCAGGTCTATACGGCGGGGCCGGTGCAGGTGGCCGACTTCCTGTACACCTGCGACACCCGCGAAGGCGCATCGAAGGGCTATACGCTGGGCGTCAGCTTCGGTTCCCGCATCGGCAGCAACTGGATATTCCGTCACATCACCGTGGTGGCGCCGCGCGACCGATTCGAAAGCCATGCGCCGCTGTTTGCCGCCCTGCTCAAGTCCTACGCCATGGACGAGGGCTGGGTGAAGAACTACGTCCGGCAAGGCATGGAACGGCTACGGCAGATGGAGCGCGATACCGCGCGCAAGGTGGCGAGCAATGCGCGCGACATTCAGCAGATGATGCAGGCAGCCTACGACGAACGGCAGAAGAGCCAGGATTATCTGGACTACCAGCGCACCCAGACCATCCGTGGCGAACAGGACTGGATTTCAGCCATGGAAGGCAGCACGGTCTATCACACCGACAACTGGGGCACGCGCAACACCGCCACCGGCGAAACCTGGGAAGGCCAGCCCTACGATTACGTGCGCTTTACGGGCCGCAATCCAAAACACAACGAGGACATGACCCCGATCGACAGCCGCGAGTTGTGGGAGCGTCATCGCAGGTGAGCAGGCATTTTCAGAGTGCTGCCGCTACTTGGCCTTGAACCTTGAATTTGCCGGAATTCCAAAACCAAGCGCATAGATGAAGCCCGCGCCTGCGAATTCGGCGAACAAGCCGCCATGCGCCGCCTATCACGCGACGACTGCCCATATCGTCTGCACGATCTGAAAGCCCACTGGCTGCGCGGCCTTTCTGTACAGAGACCCGACAGGTTTCAAAAACCTGTCGGGTCTGTGGTGCGTAGCGGTGCGGAGACCTGACAGGTTTAACAAACCTGTCAGGTCTGGTCTGGGGTGCGTGGCATAGCGCGCCCATCAACACCGGAGCCCAGGCATGATTACCGTCTCTTTCGACAACGCCAGCGTGCTGGCCGCCCTGGCGTAATTGCGCGACCGCGTCGGCAAGATTCCGGCGCGGCCGTTTCCGGGTTTATGACGCCCTGTCTCCCCAGGCCTTCCCCGAAGCTGGCAACTTGCACCAGACAGGTGACGTTGGCTTTGGAGAATCGGGTTTGTGCCCTACTCTCCGATCGTTGACGAAACTATCCCGGTCTGGATCATGCAACCACATCCAGACCTCACTTTCCCGAGCTTCAAGATGACACTCTGCCACCGCGATTGCCCGTCCCGCGCCTTCCGTTTGTTCAGCGTATCGATGACGCCGCGCCGGCATCACCAGGCGTCCTTGCGCAGGCTTCGAATCGGAATGATGGGTGCGGCATTTTCGGCATGCTTGACCGTTGCTCCAAATGCCGGCGCTGCCGAGGGATGGGCGAATTTTTTCGAAGCGATCCCCTTGATTTCCGGTGTCGTGGTGTATGGGCTGGCAAGAGCCTGGATGTATTGGCTGATGGCAGGGGCTGTACTGGCCTGGATACTGCGCGAGCCACTGCGGGCAGCGTCCGAGTCACTCGACAGATCGGTCAGGAATGGCAGTCGTAACGTCAGCAAGCTGGTCTGGTTGTTGCCCTCGTTGCACTGGCATCTGACGGCGCTGGCCTGTGTCGCAGTTGCCGTGGTGGGCGTCGGCAATATGTCGGGGCTGTCCGAACTGAAGAATAAGCCGTCCCGGGGAATACCCAAGCCTTACGTTGCCAGCGCTGAGGAACGGGCTCGCTATGCGGCGATGATCCCGAAGGTATCGGAAGATTTGTCGTGGCGGGAGCACTCGCCTTTGAAGCAGCCCTGGCCGGCGGACGAGGGCTATCTGCCCGGCTTTGATGGCAGCTCATCGGTTGGCGTCAAGGAGGTGGCAATTTTCAAGCCGGGCAGCGGAAACTCATTCCTGATCAAACTGTGCTGGGCAGGCGAAGACCCCTGTACCCCGTTGCGCTTGGTTTACCTGCTCAATCAGCAACGCTTCTCCATGCGCGGAATCGCCTATGGCAACTATGAACTGAGGGTGCTGAACCTGAAAACCGGCCTCGCCTGGCAGAGCAAAGCGTTCTCCGTCAGGAAGAAGCCACCGGCCAAACTGGCTGCCGCCTTCGAAATCGACACCGGTTTGAAAGGCGCGGCGGCGCAGATAGCGTCGACCGATTTCTGAGGAGGATCGGGCGGCCGCAGTCATCAGACCGTTTCGGCGTAGCGCCGACTCTCACTGGGGCCGATGCAGCCACAATCTGCCCGATCATCAATCGGATGCTCGCGAATTGCGGGGTGAAAGGAAGTGGTCTTCCCGTCCGGCAGGAGATGGCGCGCCTGCCAAAGTGTTTTTGACATCAAGCTGTAAAACTCGGCGTTTATAAACCGGGATCGACAACCACTTTCCCGAGACAGAACAATGCAAATCCGTCCACTGATCCAGGCTCTTCTCCTGGCCGCCACCCTGGCGTCCGGCACGCAGGCCGCCGCCGGACCCATCGTCACCATCAACAAGGTCTGGAGCACGAACCACGGCAGCACCGGCCTGAATACCGGCGTGACTTCCGAGATCGCCGCCTTCGATGCCGCCAGCAACACCATCTGGGTGGCCGGTGTGGTGGGGGTGGATGTGCTGAACGCCAGCAACGGCAGCCTGGTGCAACACATCGACACCACCGCTTTCGGCAGCGTGAACAGCGTGGCCATCAAGAACGGTGTCGCCGCCTTCGCAATCGAAAGCAGCACCCGGAGCAATCCGGGTACCGTCCGGTTCTACGACACCGCTACACGCGCCAATACGGGCAGCGTCGTTGTGGGCGCCTTGCCCGACATGCTGACCTTCACGCCGGATGGCTCCAGGCTGCTGGTGGCCAACGAGGGCACGCCGGACACCTATGGCGCTCGCATCGGTCTTACCGTGCCGCGCAACTATGACGCTCCGGCCAATGATCCGGTGGGCAGTGTCAGCATCATCGACATGAACACCCGTACCGTGCTGGCCACCCCTGGCTTCAATGGCGTAGCGCAGTCCGGCAACAACATCCGCAGCAACACCGGCATGGATTTCGAGCCCGAGTACATCGCGGTGAACGCAGCCGGCACCAAAGCCTTCGTCGGCTTGCAGGAAGCCAACGCGATGGCCGTGCTGGACCTGACAAACAACACCTTCGAGAAAGTGGTGGGACTGGGCGCCAAGGACTTCAGCCAGCCCGGCAATACCATTGATCCGCTGAACAACGGCACGGTGGCCTTCGCAAATCACGTTGCGAAGGGGCTGTACATGCCGGATGGCATGGCTGCCTACCAGGCTGGCGGCAATACTTTCTTGGTCATGGCCAACGAAGGAGATTTCCGCGAAGACGATGGCGACCGCTCCAGTGCCAGCAGTAACGGCATCGGCACCACCGGCGACTTGGCCAACCTGCGCGTCTCCAACACCGATTCTTCCCCCGGCGATCTGTTTTCCGCCGGCGCGCGCTCCTTTTCCATCCGTGACGCGGATGGCGTCCTGGTCTACGACAGCGGCGACATCCTGGACAAGGCAGCCTTCGCGGCGGGTATTTACGACGATGGTCGCAGCCGCGACAAGGGCGTGGAGCCGGAAGGCGTTGCGCTGATCGAGATCGGCGGCCGTACCCTGGCCTTCATCGGCCTGGAGCGGACGTTGGAGAGCGCAATCGCCATCTTCGACATTACCGACCCATTGAACGTCAGCTACCTCGATCTGATCGTGGGGGGCGATGGTGACGGCGTTCTCGAAGCGGGCGAGGATCTCTCCCCCGAAGGTCTGCTGGCCTACAGCTTTGGCGGCCAGCATTATCTTGCGGTGGCGCATGAGGTCTCCAACACGACGACCCTGTACCGTCTTGCCGCCGTGCCCGAGCCGGCTACCTATGCCCTGCTCGGCCTGGGTCTTGCGGGTCTGGCCTTCACGCGCCAACGGAAATTCATTCAGAACTGATCCGCTGCTTTAATGTGTACGGCGCACGGGGGCTTCGGCCCCCGTTATGTTTGGATTCGCGCCTGTGTGGTGCTGGCAAGCAGCATGCTCGCTCGGGCTGGCATGGTTCGCGGCCTGCCAGCACGGCAGGTTTCTTTGATTGCATCCCCAAGCTCTGCGAAAAAATCCTGAAAACCACGCACTTGCCGGCGATCGTCATGGTTGCCCCGCCAGGCCTGTTGTTTACCCTGGTCAACAGTAGTCAGTTTCTTGCGTTGCGCTGGCGCAAAGCCAGCTACTTCCGGGTCAGTACCGGCTTGATGTTGATGTCCTGGGCACCCCTGTTCCGGGCGATTGCCAGGCCGCAATCGCGTGCCGGATCACCGAAGTGACGATGCGTGCCCGACCAAGTTGCCTACATGAAAGTGAACATTGTCCAGAAGGCAGACGCGCATTCATTCAAGGCAGAAGCTGCGGCACAATGCGCGCAGGTGCAACGGCATTTTCTCCAACTTCCACCGACATTCGAGGATTCATGAGGCGACATATGCACAAGCAGGACGGCTTCACCATGATCGAACTGGTGATGGTCATCGTTATTCTGGGCATCCTTGCGGCGGTCGCAATTCCCCGCTTCATGGATATGCGCAGCGACGCCGAGAAATCCGTGGTTACCAGCCTGGTCGGCAGCCTTCGCACCGCACGAGGTCTGGCCTACAGCAAACTTGTTCTCTGCGGGGGTCTGTACGGTGGCGGCGGCTCACCTCTGCATATGGGTCACTTCGTTCGCCTGGACAACAATCCGCCGCAAGAATTTACTTGCACCAGCGGCAGCATCACCGGCCACACGATGGGTTTCGACGGAATTCGTGACAGTCTGCTGCTGAACTCGAGCGCTGACATCCTCGACAGCATCAGCGGCGACATCATGACGTTGAACACGAAAACAGGGCGCACCGTCACCATTACGCACGATTCGACCGCCGGCAATATCACCTGGGTGGCGACACCGAGCTATTGAATCCGACCGACCGTTTCGTTCAGTCCAATACCCGGCGTGCCGTGCTGCTCGGCGTGCTGGCGCTGGTTCTGGTTGCGTCAGGCAGTCAGGCCGGGTTGATCACGCACTTTCTGATCGGCAAGCTGGTATACAGCACCTCGGACGCCGCGACACTGTTCTTCCTTGGCTATTCCACGCTGGCGCTGGCATGGTCAACCGTCAGTCGCCGCCTGCAAACCTCGCCACGCGCCCTCATCGGGTTGCTTGTCGTCTGCCTGCTGGTGGGCCATGTCACCAACCTGGCGGCTTCACTGTATTACTTTCAAGATCATGGCCTGCCACTGGATGCGCATGTTCACCACTGGCTGGGCAGCGACAACTCCTATACCTCGCTGATGCATAGCCACCTGGGCAAACCTTCCCTGGCGCTCACCGCCAACGCGCTTGGGTTGTCTTCCGGCCGTTACGACACCGGTGTGGCGCTTGGAGGCAGTCTGCCCAGCGGTATCACGGCAATGATCGGCGGCAGCTTTCTGATCGGCATGGTCGCCGCCCTCGCCTTGTTCCCCGGACTGATGGCACGTCTGGACTGGCACCCGGCGGCAGTCATCCTGTACCTGGTCACTTCCAGCCTGTGCCTGAAGACACTGCTGGACGGCGGCCCGCTAAGTTATCGCGTGCCGCCCTCGGCGCTGCTCCTGCTCAGCCTGTTGTTCACGACGAATCGGGACCGTTTGCAGCGGTTTTGGTGCGGACCCGGCTGGAAGCTGGCCTTTGTCCTGACTGCGGGCTATCTGTTGTTGTGGATGCAGCTTTCGGCGGAACGTCCGATTCCGTCTATTGGCGGCCTGCTGTTCACGCTGGGTGTTTATGGCTTGCTGCTGGTCTGGCTGATCGGGCGTTTGCGCTGGTTGCTTGCGATGCCCCTGCTGCTGTATCTCGGACTGAATATCTGGGTCGATGCCCGTCTTAATCTGCTGCCTTACCTGGAAAGATTCGGACCGCAACATCGGGTGGCGGTGCTGCAAGCGGATGGCGGTATCACTCTGCCGACGCCCGCGCTGTTCCAGGGAGTTGCCCTGCGCGATGTTTATGCCCGGCTGGGCGAAGACCCCCTCAAACCACGCCGAGTGCTGATCTGGCGCCGGCATGAAACCGGCAGCCACGAACTGGAGAGTGTGGTTCAACTGCTTGCCCTGGCCGGCCAGGCGGGCAAGTTGATCCCGACAGCGGGGCTCGGATTGAGTGGTATTCGTTTGGTTGGGCCGGGCCGCCTGAGCTTGCGGGTGACAGCGCCGGCACAACTGGCACCGATCCTGATTCACGGCGAAGGCGATGTGCTGAGCCGCGCAAACTACTACGTCTATCTGCACACCCTCAATGGCATCCTGCGCCGAACCGGCTGGCACGAATACATCATGATTCCGGCTACTGCCAGCAACCCCGTGCTCGACTAGCAGCCTGCCACTTTCCCCGTTGCCATCAAGTTGTCGTATTCGCTGAGCGTGCCGCTTCATCCATCGCCCTCAATCCTTCTTCAACGCCCGCCGCATGCGTCAGCCGGGCGACGTTGCCCTTGGTGAAGAAGCCCTGGAAGTCGCCAAAGCGCTGCACGTATTCGATGATCAGGCTGGAGTATTCCGAGGCGCTGGAGAATATCTGCTTGAGGCCTTCCTCTTCGCTGCCGATGACGTCGAGCAGGAAATCCTGGCCGCAGTCGCGCAGGGCTTCGACGACGTAATCGATATTTGCCTTGTCGCCCGTGTGGCCGTCAGCGACAGCCACCGCGATGTGGTGCAGGCGCGGGCCGTAGTTGCGCACAAAGGCTTCGGTCGGCGATGGCAATTGCAGCAGGTGGTTGACGAAATACGGGTGGTTGGCGGCGGTGAACACCTTGGCGGGGCTTTCCAGTTCGTTGGCGAAGTGCACGCTTTTGGTGACGTTGGTCGAGGAGTTCTGGTCGCTGATGTCGTACGAGCCCCAGTAGTAGTAGCTGGTCAGGGTCAGGTATTCGAGGATCGCGGCTTCGCGATTCTGGCTGTAGATGCGGGTGGCAAGGTGGTCGATCGGCAACAGCATCTTGTCCAGGCCGAGCTTTTCCTGCGCTTCCTTGGCGTTCTCGTAAGCCGCCTGCACATCCGGGCGGATGCTGGTCACGCCGAGGGCATAGACGCGGATGTTGTGTTCCGGCCGTTCCCAGTAGCCGACGATGTTGTGGGTATACGGGCTGGGCTTCACCACGGCCATGTTGCCGGGCAGTTCCAGCTTGCGAATCTGGTCCTGGTTGAAGAAGCGGATATCGCGCGATTTTTGCAGTTCGACCACGTCGTGCAGACTGGTGACGCGGAAGATTTCGCCCATGTAGCGCGAGTTGGGCTTCTGCGCGCCGATCGGATAGACCTCGTTCAGGCTGCGGAAGATGCCGCGCGTGTTGGGGTCTTTCACTTCGCGCACCAGCACGTCGGGCGCGCTCATGTCGATACGCAGGATGTGGGTGAAGTGGGTTTCGGATTCCAGCGTCACCAGGTAGTGATAAGGCGTCATCAGGCACAGCTCGCCGACATAGGCGATGGAATGGCCGGGTTCGACGGTAATCATCAGCGCGTCGATCTGCTTGATCATGCTGGTGAGGCCGCTGCGGTCGCGTTCCTCAAGCAGTTGCACGAGGAATTCCTCGAAGAAATCGGAATTCAGTTTGTCGCCGTAGCGGGGGAAATCAAGGGATTGGGGCATCATTTTGGCGATTGGCAGGTGAAGAAACGGGCACCCCGATGCGGGCCGGGGTCAGGCTCCGAAAACTGAATGCCGGCATTCGCCGGCAAGGTCGGGCGGAGCGCGATGACGCTGCATGGCATTACTGAACCATGCTTTGCTCCTGCATCTGGGAATGCTGATGCAGGGAGAAATATTTTCGGGTGATGGCGTCGTGCAGACTGGCCAGATCGGCCTGGACCTGGTCCAGGTGCTCATGCAATACGGCGGGAGAAACATCGTCGAAACACATGCTGTCCAGACGGCGCCAGGCGGTGCGGGCGGCCTGGAGCGGCACCTGGTAGTCGATCAGCACCGACAGCGAACTTTCGATTTCGCCCAGGCAATGCGTTACCGTGCGCGGGAAATGCGGGTCGGTGAGCAGGTATTTCGCCACCGCAGGGCCTTCGATGTGGACGCCGACATGCTGGCGATACATCTGGAATGCCGACAAGGCGTTCAGCGTGCTCATCCACAGGCGTTCGCGCGCGATGTCGGAAGTGCCGTCGTTGGGCAGATTGACCGCCGAGTTGACGTCGATGATGCGGGTGGTCATGTCGGCGCGTTCCAGATTGCGTCCGAGCTGGAGGAATTGATAGGCCAGATCGTGGCTCATCGAACCGACCAGCAATCCGATCACCGATTGACGGCGCTCGATGATGCCGTTTAACACTTCATAGCGCTGGCTCCGGCTATGCGTGGCGCGGGCGGCGTTGTCGCGGGCGTAGAGATAGAGCCCGTTGATACGTTCCCAGATTTCCATCGGCAACACTTCGCGGAAAGTGCGGGTGTTCTCGCGCGCGCTATGGATACTCGCCAGGATGGAGCCGGGATTGCGCTCGTCGAGGATCAGAAACCGCATGATGTCGGCTTCGTTGGCGGTGACGTAATGCTTGTTGTACAAGGCATCAAGGCCGGCCACCTTGAGCAGCGTGTCCCAGCCGAAAGATGCGCCGCGCGGCAGGTCGAGCAGCACCTGCGTGGTGCTGTTGATGAAGCGCGCGGTGTTTTCGGCGCGTTCGAGATAGCGCGCCATCCAGTAAAGACTTTCAGCGACTCGGGAAAGCATGATGACTCCAGTTGCAAGGTTCAAGTCGCAAGGGGCAAGGCGAGGCGGCGGTTTTCTTGCCCCTTGAGCCTTGTCCCCTGCCCCTATTGTTAATCGACATCAATGATCCAGGTGTCCTTGGCGCCGCCGCCCTGCGACGAATTCACCACCAGCGAACCGGCTTTCATCGCCACCCGGGTGAGGCCGCCGGTAGTGCAGTAAAGCTGGTCGGACTGCAAAACGAACGGACGCAAATCGAGGTGGCGCGGTTCCAGATGATCGCCGATCAGGGTCGGCGCGGTGGACAGCGCCAGCGTCGGCTGCGCCATGTAGTTGCGCGGGTTGGCCTTGATCAGCTCGGCGAAGGTGGCGCGCTCTTCCGGTGTGGCGCGCGGTCCGATCAGCATGCCGTAGCCGCCCGATTCATTCGCCGGCTTGACCACCAGTTTGTCCAGGTTGGCCAGCACGTATTCCTTCTCGTCCTCGTACATGCACAGGTAGCTGGGCACGTTCGGGATGATCGGGTCCTGGTCCAGGTAGTACTTGATCACCTTCGGGATGAAGGCATACACCACCTTGTCGTCCGCAACGCCGGCGCCGGGCGCGTTGGCGATGCCGACATTGCCGGCCCGCCAGGCGCGCATCAGGCCTTTGACGCCAAGCGTCGAATCTTCGCGGAAGGCTTCCGGATCAAGGAAATCATCGTCGATGCGGCGGTAGATCACATCCACCCGGCGCAGGCCGGAAATGGTCTTCATGTAAACGCAATTGTCCTTCTGCACCACAAGGTCGCTGCCCTCGACCAGGAATGCGCCCATTTTCTGGGCCAGGTAGCTGTGTTCGAAATAGGCCGAATTGAAGATGCCCGGCGTCAGCACCACGACCACCGGTCGAGTGCCCTTGCGCGGCGAAAGCGCCGCCAGGGTGTCATGTAGACGTGCCGGGTAGTCGTCCACCGGGAGAATATCGGAGGCCTGGAACAATTCCGGGAACAGCCGCTTCATCAACTGGCGGTTTTCCAGCATGTAGGACACGCCGGACGGCACGCGCAGATTATCTTCCAGCACATACACCGTGCCGTCGCCATCCCGCACCAGATCAGTGCCACAGACATGCGCCCAGACACCAAAACGGGGCGTCATGCCCTGACATTGCGCGCGGAAATTCTTCGAGCCATCCAGCACTTCAAGCGGGAAAACGCCGTCCTTGACGATGCGCTGCTCGTTGTAGAGATCGTTGATGAACATGTTGAGCGCGGTCAAACGCTGCTTGAGACCTTCCTCGATCCGGTTCCATTCCTTCTTCGCCATCACGCGCGGGATGATGTCGAAAGGCCAGGCGCGGTCGATGTTGCCGGCCTCGCTGTAGACAGTGAAGGTAATGCCCATGGTCATGATGGCGGCGTTCACCGCCTGGCGGCGCTCCTCCAGATCGGCGGCATCGAGTGCGTCGAGATGCTCGAACAAGGCGCGTGCGGCGGCGCGGGGCTGGCTGTCGGGGGCGATCAGTTCATCGAAGAATTCGCCCGATGTGTAATCCTGGGTCAGGGTATTCATGGCATGCGCTCCTTAGGTGGCCTGATCTTTGCAAGGAGCGTGCCAGTCGCGGTCGATGGCCTCGACCGGCGTTTCGCCTGCTATGCTCAACCCGTTTTCCAACAAGGACTTTATCGTGACTTATTGCGTAGGCATGCTAATGGACGCCGGCCTGGTGTTTCTATCCGACACGCGCACCAATGCCGGTGTCGATCAGATCAACACGTTCCGCAAGATGAGCGTGTTCGAGCAACCTGGCGAGCGCATGCTGGTGTTGCTCTCGGCCGGCAATCTGGCGATCACGCAGGCAGTGGTCAGCCTGCTGTTCGAGCATCAGGGCAAGGAAGGCTCCAGCCTGCTTACCGCACCAAATCTGTTCGAGGCGGCGCGCCATGTCGGCGATTGCCTGCGCGAGGTGCATGACCGCGATGCCGCCGCGCTGGCCGGCTTCAACATCGACTTCAATGCCGCCTTCCTGCTCGGCGGCCAGATCAAGGGCGAGGCGCCACGCCTGTTCAGCATTTACGCCGCCGGCAATTTCGTCGAAGCCTCTGCCGACACCCCGTATTTCCAGATTGGCGAATCGAAGTACGGCAAGCCCATTCTGGACCGCATCTTCAATTGGCAGAGCGGCCTGGAAGAAGCCGCCAAATGCGCCCTGATCTCGATGGATTCGACACTGAAATCGAACCTGTCGGTGGGTATGCCGCTGGACATGCTGTGCTACACCAGCAATAGCCTGAAAGTGGATCGCCGCGCCCGCATCGGCGCCGATCATCCCTACTTCAAGACCCTGCGCGAAGCCTGGGGAGAGCGCATCAAGCAGGCGTTCAGCGAATTGCCTGCGCTGGATTGGGAAACCTGTGCTAAATCGTGAATATACGTGCCGCACTCTGGAGTAACCCGAAATGGAAATACCCGACAACTCCGCGCTCTTCTCCGCGATGTTCGACGGCGCCGCGAACAAGACGGCGCGTCTGGGCAATCTGGCGTTGCGCGAGTTGGACAAGGGCCTGGACCAATTCACCAGCGGCAACCATGAACTGGCGATCAACAACTTCAACCGCGCCATCCGTCTGTCCTCCGGCGGCGAGACCGCCGCCAACGCCTACGATTTCAAGGCGCGCTCGCAGCTCAGCCAGGGCGATACGAGCGGCGCGATCGAGTCATACCAGAACGCATTGAAGTTCGCCCCCACGCGCGACGACCTGATCGGTCGGCTGGGCAATATTTTCACCACCGAGCAGCGTTTCGATGAGGCGGTGACGCAATACGAACTCGCAGTCAAAAACAACCCCAGCGCCGCCAATCGCTATTCCCTCGGCCAGGGCTATCTGGCCACCGGCCGTCTCGATGAAGCAAAAGCGCAGTTCGAGCTGGTGCGCCAGTTGTCGCCGAACGATCCGTTCGGCAATTTCGGCCTCGGCCAGGCTTACGCCAGGGAAGCGCGCTACGACTTCGCCATCGAATCGTTCTCTGCCGCGATTGCCATCAAGCGCGATTACTGGGATGCCTACGCCGAGATGGGTTATGCCCTGACCGACAGCGGCGATGTTTCCGGAGCGGAGGATGTGGCGGCCGAATTGCGGATCAACGACGAGGCATTGTCGGCCTTGCTCAATCAGTACATCTTCGAAAAAACGCAGCCCAAAATGCTGGCTGCCTATGTCGATCCGATCTACGCCTTCTTCCCGTCGTCACTGGGGCCGGGCACGCAGGTTTCCGGCCTGAACGCCTACCTGGCGACTGCCAATGCCCAACTGACGTTTTCCATGGTGTTCCAGTTCAGCAAACAGATGGATTCGGCCTCGGTGGAGAACGTCTTCAACTGGAGCATCGCCCGCGCCACCGGCAGCGGACGTGGCGATGGCTACAACCTGGACATGACGTTGAAGGATACCGAGGCCACGTTGACGCCGAATCCGCTGGCGGTCTATTACGACCAGCAGGCCATGACCGCGACCGTGTTGTTCAAGGTGAGCCAGAACGCCACCGCCAGCGCCACCATCGACCCTTCGCACATCAATTTCTCGTTCAGCGGCAAGGATGTTCTGGGGCTGGACATGGACAAGTCCGCCGACATGTACAGCGGCTTTTCCTCGTTCGCCTGAACTCCCGGCATGGAAGCGCACATCCTGCTTGCGGTGCTGGCGGTGATGATCGTCATCGCCTTCGACTTCACCAACGGATTTCACGATGCGGCCAACATCGTCGCGACGCTGATCGCCTCGCGCGCGATGCAGCCGATGCAGGCGGTGATTCTGGTCGGCGTGTTCGAGTTTCTCGGCCCCCTGCTCGGCGGCACGGCTGTGGCCAACACCATCGGTTCGTTCATCCAGCTCTCCGATCTGCCGCGCGAGGTGTCGCTGACCGTGCTGGTCAGCGGCCTGGCCGGGGCGATCTGCTGGAATCTGATCACCTGGCGCAAGGGCATTCCGTCGTCGTCGTCGCACGCGCTGGTCGGCGGTCTGATCGGCTCGATCCTGCTCGCCGTGGATGCCGGCCATGTCGTCTGGGGTTTTCAGGAGCTGTTCAGCCATGGTCATCTGACCGGTGTCACCAAGGTGCTGCTGGCGCTGGTGCTGTCGCCGATCATCGGATTCTGGGTCGGCTTTGGCGTGCATAAATTCTTCAGCCTGGTGTTCCGCACCGCCACGCCCCGACTCAACCGGCGCCTGCGCTGGGGGCAGTACATCACCGCCGCCGGCCTGTCGTTTTCGCACGGCGCCAACGACGCGCAGAAGAGCATGGGCATCCTGACCATGATCCTGCTGCTGGGCGGCTTCATTCCCACCTTCGAGGTGCCGTTCTGGGTGGTGCTGACCTGCGCCAGCGCATTGACGCTGGGCATCATGTCGGGCGGCTGGCGCATCGTGCGCACACTCGGCTTCGCGATCTACAAGGTACGCCCGCTGCATGCGCTCAACTCGCAGCTCACTTCGGCTGCCGTAATCTTCTCCGCCTCGCTGGTCGGCGCACCGGTTTCCACCACGCATGTAGTGGCGACCTCGATCATGGGCATCGGCGCCTCGGAACGGCCGCGTGCGGTGCGCTGGGGCAAGGCCGGCGAGATCGCGATGACCTGGGTCATTACCATCCCGGCCGCCGCGTTCATGGGCGCGGTGATTCTCGCCCTGGTACAAGCCTTCATCCGCAGGGGACAGTTATGACGGACAAGTTGGAAAACAGCGCTTCCATCGTGCATCGGGTGATTGATCATGTCTTTCCGAAGGCGCCCGATTTCTTTTTGTTGCTGCACCAGCAGGCGACGCAGGTTCTGCACACGGTGAACCTGCTGGTCGATTTCATGGGCACGGCCGATATCGAAATCGGCAAGCACATCAAGCGCGACGAACACGACGCCGACACCATCAAGATCAACAACATCCATATCCTGAACGAAGCGTTCTCGACGCAGATGGATCGCGAGGACATCTACCGCGCGATCATGGACCTCGACGCCATCGTCAACTATTGCAAGGACACGGTGAACGAGATGGATGTACTCGGCATCGCGCCGGATCGCTATACCTACGAAATGGCTTCGGCGCTGCGTACCGGCTGCCAGTCGATCAGCGCCGGTTTCACCAAGCTGGGCGAAAGTCCGGCGGCGGCGGCGATCGAGGCGGACGCGGCGCGCAAGGCGCAGCGCCGGGTGGAAAAGCTGTATCGCAAGGCGCTGGCCGAGTTGTTCCAGGGCGACGATTTCCTCAACATGCTGAAGCGGCGCGAGATCTATCAGCATCTGGCGCGCGCGGCGGATCGCATGGCGCATTGCGCCAATACGCTGCATGACATCGTGGTGAAAATCAGTTGAAGCTGGAAGCAGCCCTGACAGCCGTCCGGCGCGCTGTTTCCTGGCGCGTCCTGCTTGCCTTCGGCATCGCCAGCCTGCTGCTGGACGCGCTGAGCAATCCGCAGACCGTATTGCCGCTGGCGCTGGCGCCGTGGACGCCGCCGCCCGGTCTGACGCTGGCCTTTCTGTTGCTGTATGGCCTGCACTACGCGCCGTTGCTGTTCTGCGTCACCTTCCTGGCCGGTTTGCCGATCTACGGCTTGCCGCAGGACTGGCTGCCGGCGCTGTGGGCGGCGGGTCTGCTGATGCTCGGCCTGTGGGGCCTGGCGGCCCTGCTGCTGAAAGTCTGGCGCATCGACCCGCATCTGGGTTCGCAGCGCGATCTGACCCTGCTGATGCTGATTGCAGTCGCGGCGGCCTGGCTTGATGCGAGCGTGCATGTTTTCTCGCGCAGTCCGGAAGCCGCGCCCGACGCCTGGGCCTGGATGGCCGATCTGGTCAATTTCTGGGTTGGCGCGTTGATCCGCATTCTGATCATCACGCCGCTGGTGCTGGTGCATGCCGGCGTCAACTGGCGCGGCTGGCGCAACTGGCCGATCTGGGACTGGTCAAGCGGCTGGCTCGGAGGCGAGCATGTATCGCGCGAAATGGTGCTGCAAGCCGTCGCCATCGCCATCACGCTGTGGATCATTTTCGGCTTCAGATACACCGATGAATTCAAATTCTTCTACCTGTTGTTCCTGCCGATGATCTGGATCGCCATGCGGCACGGCATCCAGGGCGCGGTCATCGCGCTGGCGGCGAGCCACGTCGGCATCAACATCATCCTGGACTGGCGCGGCTCGCATGCCATCACCGTGGTCGAATTCCAGATGCTGATGCTCGGCCTGGCGGTAACCATGCTGTTTCTCGGCATGACCGTGTCCGCCCGCCGCGCCACGGAGGAGCGCCTGCACCAGCGCGAGGCGGAATTGAACCAGGCCATGCGCCTGGCGGCGGCAGGCGAAATGGCACAGGCCATCGCGCACGAACTCAACCAGCCGCTGTCCGCCGTCGCAAATTACGCCCGCGCCAGCCGTTCCATGCTGGCCGACCCGGCGCGACACGGCGCCCTGCTCGCCGACACGCTGGAGAAGATCGACCGCGAGGCCAATCGCGCCGGTCAGGTCATGC
This sequence comes from Tepidiphilus sp. J10, assembly GCA_945897955.1. Taxonomy (GTDB): domain Bacteria; phylum Pseudomonadota; class Gammaproteobacteria; order Burkholderiales; family Thiobacillaceae; genus PFJX01. The sequence goes on from CAMDGQ010000025.1 coordinate 49,740, forward strand.
GCCGCCTGCGCGAATTCTTTCGCGGCGGCGGTCTGCGCAGCGAAACCTTCACGCTGGCCGGATTGATCGACGAAAGCCTGTCCTATGTGAAACGGCGCGCCGAGCGACAGAACGTCGTCTTCAAATTGATGCTCGACGACACGCTGCCCAGCGTCAACGCCGACCGCGTGCAGATGGGCACGGTGTTGCACAACCTGCTCGCCAACGCCATCGACGCGCTTGCCGCCAGCCCGGAGCCGCGCGAAATCGACATCAGTGCGCGCAGGATGGCGGACGATCTGATCCAGGTCTGCGTCAGCGACAATGGCGTCGGCATCAGCCCGGAGATGGAGGGCCGCCTGTTCGAATCGTTCGCCACCAGCAAACCCGAAGGCATGGGGCTGGGCCTGGCGATCAGCCGCACGCTGGTGCAGGCGCATGGCGGCGAACTCTGGCTCGCGGACGGCGAGCCGACCCGATTCTGTTTCACCTTGCCCATATCAGGCCCCAACCCATGACTGACCCCATTGTCACCATCGTCGACGACGACGAGGCCGTGCGCGATTCGCTCGCGCTGCTGCTCAATTTTCGTGGCTATCGCACGCGCCCCTTCGCCAGCGCCGAAGCCTGCCTTGAAGCCTGGCAGCCGGACTGGCGCGGCTGCCTGCTGCTTGATCTGCGCATGGGCGGCATGGATGGCCTGGCGCTGCAACAAGCCCTGCTCGCGCGCGGCTGCAAGCTGCCCATCGTCTTCCTGACCGGCCACGGCGATCTCGCGCACGCGCGTGCGGCGTTGAAAAGCGGCGCCATCGATTTCCTGGAAAAACCCTACGAGGAAGACGCCTTGCTGAATGCGGTGGCAGAAGCGATAGACCGCGATACGCGCACCTATGCGACGCACAGCCACGTTGCCGAAATCGCTGCCCGCATCGAACGCCTGTCGGAACGCGAGCACCAGGTCATGGACCTGGTTGTCGCCGGCAGACCGAACCGGGAAATCGCCGATGAACTCGGCATCAGCCCGCGTACCGTCGAAGTATTCAAGGCGCGCATGATGGAAAAAATGCAGGCGCGTAGCGTGCCGGAACTGGTGCGGATGGCGCTGGAAGCGGAAGCGCCGCGCTGACTTCCAGCCGCGCCCCGAGCGGCATGAGACGGAAAAGTGGCATCCGGAATCCGGTATAGAAAGCACACAGTTCACCAGGCAGACGGATGAGCAACACATGTTCAGGGGAGGTCAGCGACCGACCAGGAGCAGAAGTACAGCCAGCCATGGCGGCCGTCCCAAAGTCGGCCGGAACTATCGGTGACGATCTTCTCCAATTGTCTCCTCCAGGCATCGATTACCCGCTACATGACGAAGAGTTGCGCAGTCCGTGTTTGATAGATTTCCCTGTTTAAATGGGTGTAAATGGGCATAGTATTGGTGCCCATGATCGTCTCGAACGCCGTTCAGATAACCCCCGAAATTCTGAGTCTCATCGCCGGAATCGATGAGTTCAAGGGTGCTTG